>DATCCP010000022.1:0-18294 GCA_036511215.1 Candidatus Krumholzibacteriaceae bacterium | reverse complement strand
ATGGGAGAGCTTCTGGGGACGCTCGAGCGCGATTTCGAGGGCGCGGAGCGGCTGCGTCAGATGCTCTTCAACAAGACCCCGCGCTACGGGAACGACGACGACTACGCCGACGACGTGATGCGGCGGCTCTTCGAGGCCTATTTCGAAGCGATAGACGGCCGGGCGAACACGAAGGGCGGCACCTACCGGATCAATCTCCTTCCGACGACCGTTCACGTCTATTTCGGCTCGGTGACCGGCGCCACTCCCGACGGCCGCAGGGCGTGGCAGCCTCTGTCCGAGGGGGTCTCGCCGGTGCAGGGGGTCGATCGCAAGGGTCCGACGGCCGTTTTCAAGTCGGTCGCGAAGATGGATCACGTGCGCACGGGGGGCACGCTCCTCAATCAGAAGTTCACGCCGCAGCTTCTCGGGGATGAAAAAGGGCTCGATATGTTTGTTTCGCTCATTCGCACGTACTTCAAGCTCGGCGGCCATCATGTTCAGTTCAACGTCGTGGACGGCGCCACGCTTCGGGCCGCCCAGCGGGATCCCGAGCAGTACCGGAGTCTCATCGTGCGCGTCGCCGGGTACAGCGATTACTTCTGCGATCTCGGCACGGCGCTCCAGGATGAGATCATCACTCGCACGGAGCACCGCTCGTTCTAGCGAAATCTCATTCCGAGAGCATTGCATTCCGCGTCGATTTCTTGCTACATTAGTAAGTGCTTCAATCATAGAGGATGGTGTCGAATGAACAAGACGCTTCTGATTATCCTGGTTCTTCTCCTCGTTCCGTGCGCGTGCATGGCGGGCGCCAAGCGCCCCGTGATCTTCGCCTCGTACGCGGACAACGGCGTTCAGCTGCACAACGCACTCGTCATGACCGAGAGCATTCGCGACTTCGGCGCTCGTGTCAAGGACGCGCCGGTCTGGATCTACGCGCCGGCGGGGCTTCTGAAAACGAATCGGGACGTCGTGAAAAAGCTCATCGCTCGCGGAGCGCAGGTCAGGGCGAGCGAGGCCCCCGGGGAATCCCGCGACGTTCCCTTCGCGGGGAAGGTGTTCGCGGCGGCGAAGGCGGAAGGGGAGGCGAAAGGCGCCGCGGCGATCCTCGTCTGGATGGACAACGACACCGTCGTGCTGAAGGATCCCGAGGATTTACTCCTCGCAGAGGGGAAGAGCCTCGGCTACCGCCCCGTCGCGTATCAGAATATCGGCTCCCTCTATGCGGACCCGCCGGACGCCTTCTGGAGCAGTCTCTACCGGAAGCTGGGGGTCCCCGCGTCGGCCCTCGTTCCCATGAAAACCGCCGCCGACGGAAAGAGGCTTCGTCCCTATTTCGACGCGGGGCTCCTCGTCGTGAGGCCGGAGCGCGGCATTATGAAGAGATGGGCCGAATCGTTCTCGGCGCTGTGCGGCGATCCGGAGTTCATGGAGATGTGCAGGAAGAGCCCGCGCACGAGCACTTTTCTGCACCAGGCCGCGCTCGCCGGCGCGATCCTGAATCTGGTCCATCAAGATGAGATGGTGCAGCTCCCCGATCAGTACAACTATCCGCTCTTTTTCAAGGAAATGTACGGCGGCGACAGGGAATTCAATACGATCGATAATGTCGTCACGCTCCGCTACGACGTCTACTTCGAGAAGCCCGCCCCCGGTTGGGCCGCCAAGCTCAAAGGGCCGGCGGCGACGATCTCGTGGCTCGAGGAGCGGTTCAGAGGCGGGGAAGGCCGGAAGGAAGACACGTCGACGAAGATGCGATTCCGGTTTCAGCACGGCGGGAAGAAAAGCGGATGAGCGCGAAGATTTTCAAGGTAGACTCCTTCGCCGCCGAGCCGTTTACGGGAAATCCGGCCGGCGTGTGCCTGCTCGCGGGGCCGCGCGATGAGACATGGATGCAGGGTATTGCCCGCGAGATGAATCTCGCCGAGACGGCGTTTCTGCACAAGGCACAGGACGGCTTCAACCTCCGATGGTTCACGCCGGTCGTCGAGGTCGATCTCTGCGGCCATGCGACGCTCGCGAGCGCCCATATCCTCTGGGAAACGGGGGTCCTCGCCGCGGGCCGGGAGGCGCGTTTTGCCACGAAGAGCGGGCTCTTGACGGCCGTGAAGAAGGGCGAGACGATCGAGCTCGATCTTCCCGCGAAGCCCGAGAAGCCCGCCGTCGCACCCGAGGGGCTCATCGAGGCGCTCGGCGTTCGTCCGCTGTACGTCGGCCGGAACGAGTTCGACTATCTCGTCGAGGTCGAATCGGAGGCGATCGTGAGAGCGATCGAGGTCGATTTCGCGCGGCTGAAACGGGTCAAGGCGCGCGGCGTCATCGTGACGAGCCTCGCGAGCACCAAGGGGTTCGATTTCGTGTCGCGTTTCTTCGCGCCGGCCGTCGGCGTGGACGAGGATCCCGTCACCGGCTCCGCCCACTGCTGTCTCGGACCGTACTGGGGCGCAAAGCTCGCACGAGCGGAGTTCACGGCCTACCAGGCCTCGGCGCGGGGAGGGGTCGTTCACGTACGCCTCGCGGGAGAGCGCGTCCTTCTCGGCGGGCGGGCGATCACCATTCTGCGCGGCGAGCTCGCGGTCTGACGAGCGCTATTTGCCCTTCACGATCTCCGCGATCGTTTCATCGAGGAGCTTGTTGAAGGTCGCCGGGTCCTCGAGAAGCAGGAAATGCCCGTGCCCGGTCATGTATTTCACGTCGAACGAGTACGCGAGCTTCTTGTTTCCCTCGACGTTCGTCACCCACAGATCCGCGTTGACGCACTTGATCGGAATCCTGAGCTCCTTGACGGCGGGAAGCGGGTCATAATCCATCATGTTCTTGAACGCGCTGATGCCGACCCGGGGCGACTCCGAAGCCATATCGGAGGCGATGCTCGTCTCGAGCGCCGTGTCGGCCTTTGCCGGGAACATGCTCCGGACAAACTTCTCGGTCACGCCCTCGAAGTTCGCCGTGAACGCGTCGATGTATTTGGCGCGCTGCTCCGGCGGGATTCTGTCGGCGAAATCCTGGTACGTGTCGACGCCCACGAGGGCGATCACCTTGCCGGACAGACGCCGGGCGGCCTCGAGGTTGACGTCCCCTCCCATCGAATGGCCGATGAGGATGACCTTCGTGAGCCCGAGCGCGTTGACGACCGACGCGACGTCCGCGCCGAAGGATTCGATCGTATAGTCCTTGCGGCCGAGACCGGAAGCGCCGTGGCCGGCGAGGTCGAGCGTGACGACCGTGTACTTCTTCTCGAAGTAGGGCACCTGGTTCTTCCAGTAGGTCTTGTCACAGCACCAGCAATGGACGAAGACGAGGGCGGGCTCGCCCGAGCCCTGAACGGTGTAGCTCAGCGGGATGCTGTCCTGGGAGAGCACGGTGAACTGCTTTTCGGCCGGGAAGGCGCTGGCGCCGAGAGCGACGCACATGAGAGCCGCCAGCAAGAGGATGGACATGGTTTTCATCACGGGCCCCTTTCGTTCAAGTCAATCCGTATCCGAATAATACGAAACGGCGCACGCTTGCACAACGGGCTTTCTCGGGGAGGCCGCGTTTCCCTGGCGCGGGGCGAAGAATCTCTCGAATTTTCCCCGACTCCGGACGATAATGGAGGACGGTTTCGCAGCGGCTGAAGGGCATCCGGCACATGGGCAGGGTGCTCTCCGACGTTGTCAGGGTGGTATTCGTCGAGGACGTTTGATGTTTCTATCGAATGAAGCACGGAAGGAGAAACGCGCCATGTGCAAGGCCCTGATCGCGGCGGCGTGCCTTATGTTCGCCGGGATGACCCCCCTCGCGGCGCAGCCGTTCGAGTTTCTCGACTGGGGCATCCAGGGTGGGATCAATGCCGGCTATGTCGATTACGCGGGCGCGCCCCCCTGGCTGGATCCGGGCTGGGGGATCGGCTACACGATCGGCCCGTTCGCCGAGTTCTCGCTCACGGAGAGCGTTCGGCTCCAGAGCGGGCTCAGATTCGATCATTTCAAGAATCACAGCGACGTAGATAGGAGCTACGGCGGGGGAGGCTGGGGGGAAATCGTGCTCGATTGCGTCTCCCTGCCGATGCTCGCGAAGGTCGCGATCGTCCGCGAGAGGCGTCTCTTTCTCGTCGCGGGGCCGGAGCTCGAGTACGTCAGGCAAGCGGAATCGAGACAGAAAATCGGCGGCAGGGAAAGCAGCGGTGACATGTGGGATGAGGTTAATAGACTGAACCTGGCGCTGGACGCGGGGCTCGGGGCCGAGTTCCGCGCCGGCGGGCACGCGATCTTCATTCAGGGAATGTACTGCCATGGGCTCACGAACGTCTCGAAAAGGGGCTCCTGGCTGGCCGACTGGCAAACGCGGGAGATCGCGGTGACCGTTGGTCTCATGTTCTGATTTCTTGACTCGGATTCGAGATTTTTATAAGGTGGGGGGCACTAAAATAAGGCGCGACCGCTCCGCTGAACTCGGCACGAGAACTCAAAGGGAGAGGGGCATCTATGGGCCATCCGCTGTTTGCGAGAAAGCCGCTCAGTCTGCTGCTCGAAGAGATGAAGGGTGAGAATCGGCTGCGCCGGGTGCTGGGACCGGTGACGCTGACCAGTCTCGGCGTCGGCGCGATCGTCGGAACGGGCATCTTCGTTCTGACCGGCGTCGCGGCGCACGACAAGGCGGGACCGGGGTTGATCCTCTCCTTCGTCGCGGCCGGCTTTGCCTGCATCTTCGCCGCGATGTGCTACGCCGAATTTGCCTCGATGGCCCCCGTCGCGGGATCGGCCTATACGTATGCCTACGCGACCCTCGGCGAGCTGTTTGCATGGATTATCGGATGGGATCTCGTTCTCGAGTACGCCGTCGGGTCATCCACGGTGGCGCACGGCTGGTCGGCCCATTTTCAGAACCTCCTCGGGAGCTTCGGGATTCACGTACCGTTCGCGTTCGGGAACGCGCCATTTGATTTCAACCCCGCCACGGGCCATTTCTTCGCCACCGGCGCTTACTTCGACGTCGCGGCGATCGCGATCACCGCGATCGTCACGCTCATCCTCGTCAAGGGGATCCGGGAGAGCGCGGGGATCAACGCGGGCATGGTGATCGTAAAGCTCCTGATCGTGCTCTTCGTGATTGTCGTCGGGGCTTTCTACGTCGATCCCGCAAACTGGCACCCGTTCGCTCCTTTCGGATACACGGGCATCAGCTTCTTCGGTCATACGCTGTGGGGCCAGACCAGCCATGCGGGCGCCCCGCTCGGCGTGCTTGCGGGAGCCGCCATCATTTTCTTCGCGTACATCGGATTCGATTCCGTCTCCACACACGCGGAGGAAGCGCGCAGGCCCCACCGCGACGTTCCGATCGGCATCATCGCCTCGCTCATCATCTGCACGGTGCTCTACATCGCCGTATCGGCGGTCCTCACGGGGATGGTCCGGTACGACCAGATCGACATCAACGCCCCGGTTGCCGACGCCTTCCGGCAAAGGGGCCTTCCCTGGGCGCAGCGCCTGATCGATGTCGGGGCCATTACCGGCATCACGTCGGTTCTCCTCGTCATGATGCTGAGCCAGCCGCGCGTGCTGCTGGCCATGGCGCGGGACGGGCTCGTGCCGACGAGCTTTTTCGGGGCGGTGCACGAGAAATTCAGGACTCCGTGGAAGTCGACGATCGTGACGGGGCTGTTCGTCGCCACGATGGCGGCGTTTCTTCCGCTCCGCATCCTCGCGGAGCTCACCAACATCGGCACGCTGCTCGCATTTGTCATTGTGTGCTCGGCCGTCCTGATCATGCGGCGCACGCATCCCCATGCCGAGCGTCCATTCCGCGCTCCGCTCGTTCCCCTCGTGCCCATCATGGGTATCGTCTGCTGTCTGATTCTGATGTTCTCGCTCCCGGTCGAGAACTGGTGGCGGCTCATCATCTGGCTCGGGATCGGGTTCATCATCTATTTCAGCTACGGCCGGCACCACAGCGTCATGGCCAGAATTCGGAAGCAGGGGAACATCAAGTAGGGGGATGCGACGCCGGCGGTCCGGCTCCGTCAGCTCATCGTGCCGAACCAACCGCGCCGCTCGAACCACTTCGCCAGCTCCAGCACCGGCGACACCGAGAAGGCCAGAGCGCCGATGATCAACCAATCGACGCTCATCAGGCTGAATGTGCCGAACGGTCTGTGCAGGAACGGCGCGTAGACGATCAAGCTCAGGAGAATCAACTCCCATACGATCGCCAGATTCAGCCATTTGTTGGCGAAGGGATGGTCGAGCACCGAGTGGCGGTCGGAGCGGAAGTTGTAGGCTTTGAAAAACTGAATCAGCACGAGCGAGACAAACGTCATCGTCATCGCTTCTTTGATGCTGCGGCCGGAGCCGCGGGCCCATATGAAGAGACCCAGGTTGACGAGGGTCGACCACGCGCCTCCCACCATCATGAGGGTGACGACCGGCCGCGAGAAGATGCCGGCGCGCGGGTTCCGCGGCGCGCGGCGCATGAGGTCGGATTCGGGCGGGTCCATCGCCAGCGCGAGCGCGGGCAGGCCGTCGGTGGCGAGATTGACATAGAGGAGTTGGACGGCGCTCAGGGGGAGAGGCAGGCCGGCCAGCGCGGCCCCTACCATAACGCCGACCTCGCCGATATTCGAGGAGAGCATGTACAGCAGGTACTTCTTGATGTTGCTGAAGATTCCCCTCCCTTCTTCCACCGCCGCCACAATTGAGGCAAAGTTGTCGTCGGTCAGCGTCATGGCGGCGGCCTCTCTGGTCACGTCCGTGCCGGTGATCCCCATGGCGATGCCGACGTCGGCCTTTTTGAGCGCGGGCGCGTCGTTCACTCCGTCACCGGTCATGGCGACGACGTGGCCCTTCTTCTGCAAGGCCTCGACCACGCGCAGCTTGTGCGCCGGGGAAACGCGGGCATAGACCGCGATGTTCTCCACCTCGCGCTCGAACTCGGTCTCGCTCATCGCCTCCAGCTCCGCGCCCGTGACGACCCTGCCGGTCTTGAGCAGGCCGAGCTCGCTCGCCACGGCCCGCGCGGTGAGCGGGTGATCGCCGGTAATCATCACCGTCCGGATGCCCGCCTGCTCGCACCTCAGGATCGCGGCCTTGGCTTCGGGCCGCGGCGGGTCGATCATCCCCGCGAGGCCCAGGAACGTCATGTCGCGTTCGGCGTTTTCGAGGGTCGCGCCTTCCCTTGCGGACACGGCGAGCACGCGGAGCGCCTCGCTCGCCATTCCGCGCGCCGCCTCCACGATCGCGGCGCGGCGTACGGCGGTAAGCTCCGTTTCCCCGTCCGCGGTCAGCTCGCGGGCGCACGAGTCGACAATGATCTCCGGCGCCCCTTTGGAGTAGGCGACGACGCCGCCCGGCCCGGCATGCAGCGTCGTCATGCGTTTGGTCTCGGAGGTGAACGGGATTTCGTCCACGCGGGGAAAACGCGAATCGAGATCAGCCCTGCTCAGCCCGGCCTTCGCGGCGGCGACCACGAGCGCGCCCTCCGTCGGGTCCCCCTTCACGTGCCAACGGCCCTCGGATTCGCCGTAAACGATGTGCGCGTCCGAGGCGAGCGAGGCGGCTCGCAGAAAAAGCTTCATCGGTTCGGACGGCTCGACGGCGGCGCCGTCGCGGAGGAACCCGCCCTTCGGCTCATAGCCCGCCCCGGAGACGTCCACGATGCCGCCCGCGACAAAGATTCTGCGGACCATCATCTCGTCTTTGGTCAGGGTGCCGGTCTTGTCCGAGCAGATCACCGAAACGCTGCCGAGCGTTTCGACCGCGGGGAGGCGGCGCATGAGCGCGTGGCGTTTGGCCATTCTCTGCACGCCGATGGCGAGCGAGATGGTGACCACCGCCGGCAGCGCCTCGGGGACGACGGCGACCGCCAGGGCGATGCCGAACATGACCATCTCGAGGAGGGGTTGTCCCCTCAACAGGCCGAGAGCGACGATGATCACGACGATTGCCAGCGCGGCGCGCGCCAGCGTCCGGCCGACACGGTCCAGGTTCTCCTGCAGCGGGGTTTTCCCCGGTTCAATCGTCTGCAGCATTCGAGCAATCTGGCCGAACTCGGTATTCATGCCCGTCGCGACGACGACCGCGCGGCCCCGGCCGTTGGTCGCGGCGGTGCCCGCATATGCCATGTTTATGCGATCGCCCAATGCCGATCCCCCCTCGCCGAGAGGGGCGACGTTCTTTTCGAGCGGTTGGGACTCTCCCGTGAGCGCGGCCTCTTCGACCTGCAGGGCGGCGATCTCGATCAGCCGCGCATCGGCGGCGATCTTGTCGCCCGGGCGAATCAGGATGACGTCGCCCGGTACGAGCTCGCGCGAGGGCACGTCCATTTCTTCGCCGTCGCGCAGCACCGCGGCCGTGGGCGCGGCCATCTGGCGCAGCGCCTCGATGGCTCGCTCCGCGCGGTATTCCTGCACGAAGCCGAGAACCACGGCGAACGTCACGATGACGCCGATCGCGATCGCCTCGATTCCGTGTCCGAGAAACGCCGAGAGCGCGGTCGCGACGAGGAGGATGATTATCAGAAAGTTCTTGACCTGTTCGAGGAGCAGCTTCCACGGCACGACGCGCTGCGCCGCCTGGATCTCATTCGGGCCGTATTCGGCGAGCCGCCGTGCCGCCTCGGGCATGCTCAGTCCGGTGGGGAGGCTCTTTAGGTGAGCGAGCACCGCTTCGGCGGACAGGGTGTGCCAAAGGGGAGCCGGTTCTCCAGGCGGTGTATTCAGAGGCATACGTCTCACGTGAAGGAGCGAATCTGCCGTTCGATGACACTTTCTCCGCATCAAAGACAGATTACTCTAGCAGGCGGCCGCTCATGGGGCAATTGAAAAGGGAATCGTCGAAGGCTCCGGCCGCTCACGTGGGGGTTGTCACATTGGGCGGACCTGCGGTACAATCCCGACATCATAGAAAGGACCCGCCGATGAAACTTGAACAGAGCTTTATGGACTTCATGCTCCACCACCAGGAGCACCACAAGCGGAGCTACAACTTCCTCGTCCTCCTCGAAGCGGTTCAGACCGCCGCCAAGTATATCCAGTACTTCTATCAAACGGGCTCGCTCAAGGACCTGATGGGGGAGGCAGGCGTAGTCAATTGCCAGGACGAGTGCGTGATGGAGATGGACGACGTCGCCAACGCGATCGTGCTGCACTACCTGCGGTGCTCGAATCAGGTGATCTACGCCGTCACGGAGGAGGAAGCCGAGCCGGTCCGCCTCAATGAGGACGGAGGCCGCTACTTCATCTACTACGACCCGCTCGACGGATCGAGCAACATAAAGCATAACCTCCCCGTCGGCTTCATGTTCGCGATCGCGAAAAAGAACCTCGAGGGGCCCGAGGACGGCCACTTGCGCAAGGGGTCCGAGCTCCGCGCGGCGGGGATCTTCCTCATTCCGACCGGCGTGTTCACCCTCGCTCTCGCCGACACGGGCGTCTTCCGCTTTCACCTCGACGAGACGATGACGTACGTGAGACCCGGCAATTCGGGGCGGCTGATCATCCCCGAGGACCAAAAAGGATGGGAGCTGTCCTTCAATGCCTCCAATCGAAAGACCTTCTCGGCGGCGGTTCAAGGCTGGATCGAAGAGCACGAGCCGAAATACTCCTTCCGTTACATGGGGGCGCTGGCGGGGGACTTCCACCGCCTCCTCTCGAACGGCGGGATGTTCATGTACCCGGCCGTCGTCAACCATCCCAAGCCGGAGAAGAACCGCCCGAAGGGGAAGCTGCGCCTCCTCTACGAAGCAAACGTCGCGGCCTTTATCGCCCGGGAGGCCGGGGGAATGGCGATCGACGAGGATGGGAACGATATCCTGGAGATCAAACCGGAATCTCCCCACCAGCGGACCGCGCTCTATGTCGGTTCCCGGCCTCTCGTCGAAAGCATCCGGAAGCGGCTCCGGCAGAAGGGCGATTGACGCCGCACCGGGCCTTTTCGCTCCGAAACGCGAAAAATCGACCTGCGCGATGAAACGTGCTGTTCGAAAAGGAGGAGACCGTATGTTCAAGTCCCGGCATGCGTTGTTCGCCGTCGTGCTCGTTCTCGCTCTGCTCTTTTCGGGGATCGTGATTGCGGCCGAGAAGGGGAAAGAGATCCCCGATTTCTCGATGAAGCCGCGCTCCGAGGTTCCCGTGCAGTACACGTGGCGGCTCGAGGACATCTATCCGGCGTATGAGGATTGGCAGAAGGACAAAGACGCCGTCGTAAAGCTCATCGCCCAGATCGACGAGAAGAAGAAAGGCTGGACCGAGAGCGCCCAGAAGATGGCCGATCTCTACGAATTAGGCGACGCGATCGCGCGGAAGGGAGCGCGTCTCTTTACGTATGCCTCGCTTCAGAGCGACGTCGACATGGGGAATTCGAAGTACCAGATCATGAAGGGCGAGCTGCAGTCGATCTTCGTGCAGGTAGGGGTCAAGCTCGCCTTCCAACAGGAAGACCTTCTCAAGATGAAGGACGAGACGCTCGCCGCCTATTTCAAGGCCGAGCCGCGGCTTACGCCCTTCAAGTTCACGATCGAGCAGACGCTTCGCCAGCGGGCGCACATTCTGAACGAGGAGCAGCAGCAGATCGTCTCGATGACGGGGCTCTTCGCCAATGCGTCGTCGAAGGCCGCGAATATGCTCAATAACGTCGATATTCCGGCGCCGGAGGTGAAGCTCGTCGACGGGAGCACGGTGAAGCTCAACAGCGCGATGTACAACAGGTACCGCGCCTCGAAGGAGCCCTCCGATCGCACGATCGTCATGCGGACGTACTGGGAAAACCGCAAGCAGTACGAGAATACATTCGCCGCCCTCTTCGACGGCGAGATGAAACGACATCTTTTTAACGCCGAGAGCCAGCATTACAAGAACTGCCTCGAGGCGCGCCTCGACGGTGACGGTATCGACACGCTCGTCTATTACCAGCTCGTCAAGTCGGTGAACGACAACCTCGGCATCTTTCAGCGCTATCTCAAGCTCAAAGGCCGGCTCCAGGGTCTCGATACGATGCGCTACGAAGACATCTACGGCTCGGCGGTGAAGTCGATCGACAAGACCTACACATGGGACGAGGCGCGCTCGCTCGTGCTCTCGGCGCTCAAGCCGCTCGGCGGCGAATACGAGTCGGTGCTCAAGCAGGCGTTCGACAGCCGCTGGATCGACATCTACCCCAACAAGGACAAGCAGGGGGGCGCTTACTCGGGCGGCGTCTACGGCGTGCACCCCTACGTGAAGCTGAATTTCAACGGCCACTACAACGAGGTGTCCACGATCGCCCACGAGCTCGGGCATTCGCTGCACAGTTACTACGCCAACAAAACGCAGCCGTTCGCGGACGCCGGCTATCCGACGTTCCTCGCCGAAATCGCCTCGACCTTCAACGAGACGCTCCTTCTCAAGTACATGCTGAAGAACGAGAAGGACGATCTCTTCAAGCTGTATCTTCTCGACAGCTACCTCGACCAGGTGCGCGGCACGATCTTCCGCCAGTCGCTCTTCGCGGAGTTCGAGCTCGCGATGCACCAGCGCGTCGAGGCGGGAGGGACGCTGACGCCCGACTGGCTCGACAAGAAATACCTCGAGCTCACGCGCAGGTACTACGGCCACGACAAGGGCGTGCTCAGGGTCGACGACTACATTCAGAACGAATGGAGCGGGATTCCGCACTTCTTCATGAACTACTATGTGTTCCAGTACAGCACAGGAATGATCGCCTCGATGGCGCTCGTCGACAAGGCGCTCGCGGGCAAGGACGGCGTCGAACGGTACCTGGATCTCCTCAAGGCGGGCGGGAGCGACTATCCGCTCACGCTCCTCAAGACCGCCGGCGTCGATATGATGACGCCGGAACCGGCGCAGGCGGCGTTCAAGAACATCGATAATCTCATCACGGAAATGGAGACAATCGTCGCGCGCCTCAAGGCGCAGAACAAGCTATAGGATCGAGACGCGGATCGGGTGTGAGGTGGGAAGGATGTTCGCGGCGCCGTGCGCTAATTGTCCTCACCGCCCGGCTTGATTCTACCCGCCTTCTTCGCGGCGGTCGCGAGCAGGAACTCGATCTCGGCGTTGACGCTCCGGAGGTCGTCCGCGGCCCATTTCTCGAGGGCCGCGAACAACCTCTCGTCCAGACGGAGGAGAAATTTCTTTTTCTCGCTCATGGGTGACGGCGCCGGCCTCTCATTGATAGATGGTGCCCGTATTGATGACCGGAGATACTTCCCTGTCGGACACGAGCGCGACCATGAGGTTATTGACCATGGCCGCTTTTTTGTCTTCGTCGAGGGTGACGATCTTCTGGTCGCTGAGCGCTTTCAGCGCCATCTCCACCATCCCGACGGCGCCCTCGACGATCTTCTGGCGCGCCGCGATGATCGCCTGCGCCTGCTGGCGGCGGAGCATCGCCTGCGCGATTTCGGGCGCGTAGGCGAGGTGGCTGATCCGCGATTCGAGGACGGTGACCCCGGCGACCTCGAGCCTCGTCTGGACCGTGTGCTTCATCTTCTCGGATATTTCCTGCACGTTCCCGCGCAGCGACGGCTGGTCCTCGGCCTGCGTGTCGTACGGGTATTCCGACGCGAGCGCGCGGATCGCCGTCTCGCTCTGGATGTCGACAAACTGAACGTAGTTGTCGACGTCGAAGAGCGCCCGGGAGGAGTCGACGACCTGCCACACGACGACCGCGGCGATCTCGATCGGGTTGCCGTGGAGGTCGTTCACTTTGATCTTCTCGCTCGCGAAGTTGCGGATGCGCAGCGAGACGTGTTGCTTGGCGGCGAAGGGGTTCGCCCACCAGAATCCCGCGTCCCTGATGGACCCGATGTACTTGCCGAAGAGGACGAGGACGCGCGCCTCGTTCGGCTGCACGACGGTGAAGCCCGCGATCCACATGACGATGAAAAGGGTGAAGGGGCAGAAGAACCAGAGGACCCCGACGTTGTTCGCGAGGATCCCCGCCCGGAATACGTAGATGTCGATCGCGATGAACACGATCGACAGGAAGAGCGCGACGAAACCGCTCATCCGCGCGGCTCTGGTTTCGGTAACGGTCTGCATGGGTCACCTCCGTCTGGTTGAATGATATTAATATGATATCATAGTAATATCATTCTGTCAAGGGGAAAAATGCGCGCGCGCCGGGCCCCCCGCCGTGTATAATCCGGGGGAGCCCCAAGCCCATGCGGAAACCGCCCGGTATCAACCATGAGGTGGCCGATGAAAAGACTATTCTCCGTGCTCTTCGCCCTCCTGATTCTCGCGGGCCCCGTCGCGCTCCGGAGCGCCGACGTGGGCAAAGAGGCGCTCGCGGCCTCCCGGTCGATCCTCCCGATGGACGCCTACGACATCTGCAAGAAGATCTCTTCACGCGAGTTCGCGGGGCGCCTGACGGGGGACGAGGGGTACACCGGGGCGGCGAGGTGGGCGGCGTCGAAATTCAAGGAATGGGGGCTCGGACCCGCCGGCGCGGAGAAGGAATACCTTCAGGCCTTCCAGTCGCCGTACACGATCGTCGATTCGGCCGAGATGACGCTTCTCCTTCACGCGGAGGGCGCCGCGGCGGACGCTGCGTTCAGGGAGCTGAAGCTCAAAGCCGGCGACGACTTTATGCCGCTTCTTTTCGCGGCGAGCGGTGACACGACGGCGGGACTCGTGTTCGCGGGTTGGGGGATCAGCGCGCCCGGTCTCGGATACGACGACTACGAGGGGCTTGACCCCGCGGGGAAATTTGTCCTCTGCTTCCGCGGCACGCCCGACAGGGATAATAATGCGTTCGAGGAATTCGACCAGCACCGCACCCGCATGAACACCGCGAAGGCGAAAGGCGCGATCGGGCTTATCTATATCTACGACAGGTGCAACGCCCACCCGAACGGGGACTGGATCGACGCCTTCATGCCCGCCATGATCGGAGAGCGTTCCGCGGATTCGATCTTCGCGCAGATGCATCTCACGTGCGCGAGAATCAGGGAGGATCTCGCCCGGAGCAAGAGGCCGGCGTCCTTCGCGCTGGGCTCGCGGGTGCACTATCGCGTGAGATCGAGGCACTTTTCCGAAGGCGTCGGGTACAACGTCGCGGGCTACATCGAGGGATCGGATCCGAAGCTGAAAAACGAATGCATCGTGATCGGGGCGCACCTCGATCACTGCGGAAGCCATATGGGCATGATCTTCACGGGCGCCGACGACAACGCGAGCGGCTCCTCGGTCGTCATGGCTATTGCACACGCCTATTCGGCGTGCGCCGCGAAGCCGAAACGCTCGATCGTTTTCGCGCTCTTCGGCGGCGAGGAGGAGGGGCTCGTCGGTTCGATCTACTACGCCGCTCATATGCCCGGACGGTTCACGAGGGTCGATGGGATGTTCAACTTTGATATGGTCGGCGAGGGGGAGGGGGCGGGCTGCGGCTACACTCCGGAGCCCCCGGAGCTCCTCGCGGCGCTCAAGGACGCCGACTCATACGTGAAAACCCTGCGGGACACGTGGGAGATCAAGCACGTGGGCGTGCGATCGAGCGATTTCGCCCCGTTCTTTCAGAAGGGCGCTCCGTGCGTGGCGTGCTCCTCGAACGGTCCGCACGTGGCCTACCACGAGACGGGGGACACGATCTACCGCATCAACCCCGATATTCTCGCGGATATCGCCCGGCTCGGCTTTCTCGCCTCGTATGAATGGGCGAATCGCTGAATCGCGCCTACTTCTTGTTGATGACCTTCTGGATATCGGCCGGAACCACGAACATCGTGTCCGGGATCGCCGCGTTGTATTCGACGCTCGTGACCGTCATGATTCGTTCCTGACCCATCACCTTGATCGTCGTCTTGAACGCTCCGAGGAGCTCTCCGACCTTCCGGTAGTCGCCGATGAACGCCTCGACCGAAACGTCCCCCATCTGGGAGGCCACGGTGTTCGTCGTCTTGACGAGAAGCCCCGATTTCTGGTCGAAAAAGAGCATGCGTGGCTTTCCGCCCGTCGCCTTCATGACGACCTTGTAGCACTGGCTGCCCGAGACGGTGTCGACGCCCGCGAGCGCCACCGAATCGTGCTGTGAGCGCCAGTAGACGAGAGCCTCGAAGGCGGCCTCGCGCATAGCCTCGGCGAGCTCGTTACCCTCGAGGACCCGGGCCCCCTGCATCGTCGACTTGTCCCAGAAGACCGTTCCGTCGGTGCCGCGATCAAAAACGCCGATCGCGGGAGACTGGGCTATCGACCGGAACTTGTTGGGCCGCGCCGAATAGACCATCACGTCGAGCGTGATCCCGGCGGCGGGGATCGCCAGCGTCGCCTTCGAAACGCTGGTCTTCTCCTTGTCATAGGCGGCGAGGCCGCCGGTCGCGGCGACGTACCTGTCGAGGATCTGGTCCACGGTCGGGGTCTTGGCCGGTTTCTCGGCGTTCGCGAACGACACGCCGATCGCGAGCATAATGACGGCGAGCACTATCGTCGCGAGCGCCGCCGTTCTGCCATGCATCCGATGAGCCATACGATTGCACCTCCAGCTTTGCGGGTTTCGAATCACTTACCGTTATAGCCCTGTTTCAGTATCCAGTCAACAGCGGCTTCGACCGCCGGGTCCCGCCCCTCGAGGAGCGCCGCGCGAGTCAAGGGCGCCGCTGCGTCGGGAATCACCCCCTTGCCCTCGAGCTCGACGCCGTTTCTCGAAATGTACGACGCAAACGCGTACTGGAACCCGTCGCCGTTCGGGAGCCGCTCGGCGATCGACGGAAGCGTCGCGCCCATGGTCCGCGATCCGAAGACGCGGACCCCCGGAAGACCCTGGACGCCCCCCGCGAATATCTCGGATGACGACCCCGACATCCCGTCGACGAGGATGGCGACCGGGCCTTTATAACCCGGCTCGCGGGGATTGATGACGAGCTTCAGCGTGTTGTCGCGCGTGCGCATCGTTCCCATGTCGATATTCTTTCCCTCGATGAACCAGCCGGCCATTCCCACGCCGATGCCGGCGATTCCCCCGGGATTTCCCCGCACGTCGATAATCATGCCGGGAGCGTTCATGAACGACTGCATCGCGGCGCCGAAGGCGCTCATGAGCGTCACCGGATCGAAGAATGAGCTGAAGGTGAAATACCCGATACCGTCGCGCAGCGTGTCGGACGCGAACGTGAGATGCATCGCGGGGAAGTTGCCGAATACGATTTTTTTGCCTCTTGGCTCCTCGAGGACGAGCGTTTTCTCGATGGATCGATTCCGGTCGTCCACAAAGAGCACCTTCACGGAATCTCCTATCGCGCCGCTCATGCGCGATCGCGCCGCGAGCACGAGATAGAACTCCTTCCTCGGACTGTCGGCGAATTCCTTCTCGATCGGCGGCAAGAGCGGCGGGATTTCTTCGCCGTTCACAGCGCGAATCTCCCAGCCGGGGCGAACGCCCGCCCGGTCGGCGGGCCCGCCGGGCGCCACGCCGGTCACGGTCGACGCGCCGTCGATGATGCGCTCCTCGATCCCGGGCGAGCCGCCGCGATCCCCCGCGCGCGCGGGTGCGTTGATGTTCTTGTAGACGTCGGCCGGAAAGATCGCGAAGTGGCTCTGGTGCAGCCGGGAAATCATGTCTCGCATGACCGCGCGCGCCGCCGGGACGCTCGCGGCGCTGTCCACTTTCGGCCGGAGCTCGTCATGCACGGCCTGCCAGTCGAGGCCGCCGAACGTCGGATCGAAATGCTGGTCGTGGATCGTCTTCCAGACGTACTCGAATGAGTCGATGTTGCGCTGCCGCTCCTCGCTCGTGAGCTGCGCGAAGGCGACGCTCGAGTACGTCGCGAGCACAGCGAGAAGCGCGAGCGCGGCGCCTCTGATAAAGTGTCTTTTTCCGGTCATGGTTCCTCCGGTCTGGATGTCGCGTGCATACGAAGTGCGGGCATGGAAGATATACGCCTTGAAATTAAATATGTTCCGGATGAAAACGCCAGTTCTTTGGAACCACGTGCGGGTCACGAGAGAAATGTCCCTTCCGTGATTGTCATCGGCCCCGTTTTCATTTACATTGACGTGGGAAATGGCGGCACGCCTGTGCCGTCATGCATTCACACGGCGCGCGTGATCAGGAGACCGTAGTGGAAGATATCGCCCGCGGGGTCCGGTCGTTCACCTTCGGCACGGCGATCAGCCGGGTGCTCGGGCTCGTCCGGGAGCAGGTGTTTGCCGCGCTTTTCGGCGCGAGCCGCTCGACGGACGCCTTCAACGCCGCCTTTCGCATACCGAATCTCCTCAGGGACCTCTTCGCCGAAACGGCGCTTTCGCAGGCCTTCATCCCCGTTCTCACGAGCGAGAGACAGAAGGGGAAAGAGGCCGAGAATCTGCTGGCCTCCAACATTTTCAACACGCTCCTCGTCGTCGTCGGGGCCCTGACGATCGCCGGAATCGTCTTTTCCCCGCAGCTCGCCCACGTGATCGCCGTCGGCTTCAGCAAGTATCCCGACAAGATGGCGCTCACGGGGAAACTCACGGCCGTCACCTTTCCCTTTCTGCTCTTCGTCGCGCTCGCCGCCTGGGCGATGAGCTATCTCAACACGGAAGGATCGTTCTTCACGCCGTCCTTGGCGCCCGCCTTCTTCAACGTCTTCTCGATCCTCGTTCCGCTCGGAATGTTCGGCTACTACACGAGCCGCGGCGGCGACCCCATCCACGGGGCGGCCATCGGCGTCACGGTCGGCGGCCTGATCCAGTTCGCGGTCCAGGTGCCGCGCCTCTTTCAGAAGGGATTTCGATACAAGCCCTACCTGAACTTCCGCGACCCGGAGTTCCGCCGTGTGATGGCGCTCTTCCTTCCCGTCGCGCTCGGACTTTCCGCCGCGCGAATCAACTTCGCCGTCAACACGGTCCTCGTCTCGTACCTGCGGGACGGGAGCATGACGTGGCTCAACTACGCCTTCCGGATCATGCACCTGCCGCTCGGGCTCTTCGGGATCGCCGTCGGCACGGTGGCGCTCCCGGCGCTCTCCCGCCTCGTCAATGAAAACAACCTCCCCGCCATCCGGGAAACGCTCTCCGATTCCCTGAGGATGGTCTTCTTCCTCACGATTCCGACGTCCGTCGTGATCGCCTTTCTCTCCTATCCGATCACGAGCGTCATCTATCAGCACGGGAGATTCACGGCACTCGACACGGCGGCCGTCGGCAAGGCGCTCGTTCTCTATGTCATCGGGATTCCCTTCATGTCGGGGCTCCGGAACGCAGCGGCCGTCTTCTACGCCTTCAAGGATCCCCGGACGCCGATGTATGCGAGCTTTGCCGCCATCGGGGTGAACCTCGTTCTCAATATCGTCCTGATGCGGGTGATGGGTTTCCTCGCGTTTCCCCTCTCCATGACGATCGCCGCGGTTCTGAACATCGTT
>DATCCP010000021.1:0-5114 GCA_036511215.1 Candidatus Krumholzibacteriaceae bacterium | reverse complement strand
GACGATCGGTCTCGTCACGGGCACCTACTCGTCCATCTACGTGGCGAGCGCGCTCGTGTACGAATGGCAGCTCCGTATCACGAATCGCCGCAAGGCCGTGAAAACCGCTGCCTGAGACGGGCAATCGACCCGGATTCTCCTTTTTAGGACACCATTCCACTAAAGTGGACACTGTGATCCTGCCGCGCGAACGCCAACGTCTTTAAAATCAATAGAATAATATGGCACACGCCTTGCGATAAATTTGAGCGGGCGAGAGTGTCCCGATGGTGAAACGCACCACTTCGCCGCCGAGGGCCGACGGAAAAGGAAGATGATCATGTCTCTTCTGCGTACCCTCAACAAGCTGACGCCGCTCCTCGCCCTTGTGTTTCTTGTGATCTCCCCGGCGTACGCGCAGAATCCCGACAAAACTTTGAGCATTCCGGATACGGACATAAATGAAGCGCCGCTTCTCGTCTTCAAGAGTATCGAGAGGGCCTGGCAGGCCGGCAACGCGCAGGCGCTCGCGAGCCTCGCGACCGAATCGCGCGTCTTCGTGGAGATTCGCGGCATCGAGCAGCGCGGCGGCTATTTCACGAGGCCGCAGGTTTTCTACCTCTTCAAGGACATGTTTGCCTCTACGAGTCAGGCGAACTTCACCTTCGTGCGATACCACAACCTCGAGAAGCAGGACACGAAAATCTACGGAATGGCCCTGAGGAGTTACAAGAGCAATCGAAGCGGCGGGCTCTACAAGGACAAGGTGTTCGTCACCCTCGTCAGGGAGGGATCCCGGTGGGCGGTGGCGGAGATCAAATCGACATGGTAATGTGCGCCGGACCAGCGGAGCCGTCAAGCCGTGCAGCAGGATAAAGAGCAAAAGATATTTCAAGGCGTCCTTTGGGCCTTCCTCGTCGGCTCCCTGATCTTTTTCATCGCGCGCCTCTCGGCGGGCGCGATATTTCTCCCCCTTCCGATCTGGTGCATGTTCCTTCTCATCACCGCGGGCTTTATCATATTCATCTTCGTTCCGCACGCGGGCCGCGGCATGCCGGGTCTGCCCGGACGCCACGAGGAGACAATCGAGTCCTACAAATGGTACCCCCGGGATCTCGGTGAAATCGTCGAGCGGAGACCGAACGGAACAACGCCGGCGCGCGAGGGAGTGCGCCCCCCGTCGCACCCCGTGCCCCCCGTGCCCCTCGTTCCCCTCCTGCTTCTTCTCGCCTGCGTCGCCGTCGCGTACAAGAGCGTTCCTCCCGAGAAGAAATGGGAGGCGCGGGAGGCGGTGCGGCTTCAAAGCGTTTACGGCAAGGCGCGGAGCGAGCTCGCGAGGATCGAAGCTCTCGCCGTGGAACTCGGTGAACGGACATCGGACGAAACCGATTGGGGCGGCGTTGAGCATCTGACGGGGGAGGAGCGCGCGGCGCTCATCAGAAGGCTCGACGCGCGGGCCGAATCGACGGGCCTCCGCGGCGTGCCCTTCCCCGAGGTCGGGATACAGGTGTTCTCGAGCGCCGGGGAGCGGATCGCGTGGGGAGGCTCTCCGCGATACCTCGAGGGGGAGTATCCAGGTGCGCCGGCCGGCACGCGCATCTTCACGGGCAGGACGCCGCTCTATACGCTCCTCGTGTGCGAGGTTCACGCGCCCGGCAAGGGCAGAGTCATCGTCGATATCCCGCTCGAGGTCAACTACCGCATCAACAACCGCTTCCTCCACAGCACGAGCCTCGGCGAGGTTCTGTCGCGGCGCTTCGGCGTGACGGTCGAGTTCGCGTTCTCCATGGGGGAGCACCGCGGCGTCATCGGGTGGAGCGATCCGAGCCTCTCGCGGAGCGACGTGACGGTGCTGTCGAGCGCGAACGCGGGAGTGCAGGTCATCGGCGTCGTGCAGGCGTCGACGGGAGCGCCGCTCGCGAGGCTCAAGGTGCTCGGCGATCCGTACGCGGCCTCCGTGAGGGAAGCGGAGACGCGCAGGGCCCGCTGGGCCGGCCTCCTCCTGTCGATCGCGGCGGTCGTCATCGCGGTCTGGGTGTTCCGGGCCTACTTCAAGAAACCGGCGGGAGCCGGCGAACGGTTCAGGATCCTGCTCCTGCGAATCCTCGTCCTCGCGTCGTCGATCGTCGTCATACGCTTTCTCCTCCTCAGGCTCGGTATTCCCGGCGCGCTCATCGGAACTTCCCTGTTCAACACGTCCTCTTTCGCGGATCTCTTCCCGGGCGGTTTCATGCGGAACGCGGGGGACTTCCTCATCACGTCCATCTTCGCGCTCATCCTCGTGTTCGGTTCGATCAAGGCGTTTCGAACCTACTATCCGGGGCACCTCGAGAGACCGCTCGCCGCGCGGAAGGGGTTCAGCCCCGTGCTCTTCGGGGCCAAGGCCGCGCTCGTCTTCGGGGCGATCGCGCTCGCTATCCAGCTCTCCTGGGACGTCGTGTGGCGTACCGCGTTCAACGCGGTGCCCCGGCTCGTCGGGCCCGACGTGAATTTTCTCGACGTCCCGGTCATCGGCATTCACCTCTCGCTCCTCTTCATGGTGTCGGCGATCCTCATCGCGGCGCTCTTCATCGTGCGGCTCGCCCTCGTGTGGGGCGGCGGCAGGCTCGGCGAGGGGCTCGCCGCTTCCGCGGTCGCGCTCGCGGGGCTCGCGTTCCTCCATGCGGGACAGTGGCCGCTCATCTGCGTCGCCGCCGGCCTCGTCGCGCTCGCGTTCAGGATCTTCCCGCTTCTCAGGAAAGAGGAGACGGTCTCGATCATATTCGCGTCGTTCTTCCTCGTCATTATCTGCTCGCTCGCGGTGTATGCGGTTTCGAACGAGCGCTACGTGGACCTGTGGAAGGGCTACGTTCGCGAGAAGGCCGCGGAGTTCGACAAGCCCGGAGACAACTGGATGCAGCTCTACCTGCCGGACATATGCTCGGGGATCTCGAGCGATCCGGCGATGACGTCCCGCATCGCTTCGAGGAAGGAATCCGCCGCATTCGAGATCTGGGCGGAGAGCAGCCTGAGCCGCGGAGGTCTCTCGTGTGTGTTCGAGGTATACGACGCCGCGGGCGCGCTCCTTTCGAGGTTCGCGGTCGGCATGCCCATCGAGCTGCCTCATAAGCGCCCGGACCCGGCGCGACTCAAGGACGGGGCCTACGTGGTGTCCACGCGAGTCGAGACACCCGACGACGCCGTGTTCTACTATTCCGGCTACGCGCCGGTCTTCCATGCGAGCGGTGCCTTCCTCGGCTGGGTCGAGATCACGATTCCGTATTTCTTCGAGAATCCAGAGCTTCTCGCGCGCACGGGAGAAATGGCGCCCGAGATTCTCCAGAATATCGAGCCCGGGCGGCGGAGCGACAAGCCGGAGCGCCTGCTCGTCGCGCGCGTGGCGGGGGACCGCGTGATGCAATCATCGGAGCCCGCCCTCAGGGAAGGGAGCGTTCTCCCGGCGCGGCCGGGCGAATGGCTCACACTCCGGCCGGGGCGCGACCTGTACGACTGCGCCGTGAAGCTCGGGACGAACGGCGAGGGCTATCTCGTCGGGTATCGCGTCGCGGGCGGCTCCGAGAATCTCCTCCAGTGGGCGACCGTGGTCTCGTTCGACGTCATCCTCACGCTCCTGTCGCTCGTTGCCCTGTTCGTACTGAGGCGGCTCCCGGTGCTCAAGGGGGTCGTGCCCGACGTGTCGCCGGGGCGGTCGCTCGGTTTCCGGCAGAAGGTGCTCCTTTCGTTTCTTCTCGTTTCCATCCTGCCCGTCGTGATTCTCGGGATATTCTCGAGCCAGGTCATCGCGCGGAGATTCCGCGTCGAGGAGGAGAACAGGGCGCTCCTCGGCGCGAAGGCCGCCGTGTCTCTCATCAACCACTCGATCCGTACGGAGGCGGCCTCCCTCGCTTCCGGCCAGTACATCGGCGAGCTCTTGGCGCGCGAGGGGAAGGGATCGATCCCGGTCGACACCGGCGTCGATACGCGCCGGTTCACGGTGATCGGCTCCGACGGCGAGGAGCTTTACGGGAGCGCCGCGGCCGGGCTCACGAAGCAGGAGCTCGGAGAGCTTCTCACGGACTCCAATATCGGGCGTGTCATCGTCTCGTACGAGTCCCCGGTCCTCTATGGCGGCCTCGTCGTGCCGATCGTCTCGCACGGCGACCGCGGCGGCTATCTCTACTACCGGCGCGCGCTCGACGATGATTTCGTCAAGAGCGTCGCGCTCGCCCTCAACGCGGAGATCAACATTTACTACGGCGCGCTCATACAGGCCTCGAGCGAGCGCGAGCTCTTCGTGGGGGGATTTCTCGATCCGATATGTCCGTCGCCGGTGTTCGCCGACATCGCGATCGAAGCGGACAGGGCGGCCGTGCGGAGGGAGACCCTCGGAGACTACTCGTACTACGTCGCGAACGCCCCTCTCGCCGGCGTCGGCGGCGCGGAGAGCGCCGTGCTGTCGGCGCCGATGCTCTACGAGCCCGTTCCCATGCGGGAGGAGGTGAGGCGGAACCTGACGCTCATACTTGGGCTTCTCGCGCTCCTCTTCGCCGCCACCGTTACGCTCGGCGTGTTTCTCGCCGGCAAGATATTCACGCCGATCGCGGCCCTCCAGGGGGGCACGCGCAAGGTCATCGCGGGGGAGCTCGAGTTCAAGCTGGAGCCCGGCGCGCCCGACGAGATCGGCGAGCTCGTCGAATCGTTCAACACGATGACGGCGGCGCTGCGCGAGGCGCGGCGCGATCTTCTCGAGCGTCAGCGGTACCTCGCCGCCGTTCTCGACAATATCGCGACGGGAGTGATGGCGACCGATCGCGACGGGAAGATCATCACCGTCAACCCTTCGGGGGAGCGCATCCTCGGAGTTTCGGGATCGGAGGTCGTCGGGAAGCGGCCCGACGAGGTCTTCGGGGAGGGCCTCGCGCCGCTGCGCGAGCTCTTCTCGGGGGAAGGTCAGGAGGTGCGCGAGGCGGAGCTCGCGCTCCACTCGGGAGAGTCGGCGCGCACGTTGAAGGCCGTCGTCGCGAGCCTCGTCGAGGGAGGGGAGCGGCTCGGAACGGTCGTCGTGTTCGACGACCTCACGGAGCTCATCCGGTCGAAGAAGCTCGCCGCCTGGGTCGAGATGGCGCGGCAGATCGCGCACGAGGTCAAGAACCCGC
>DATCCP010000020.1:0-7871 GCA_036511215.1 Candidatus Krumholzibacteriaceae bacterium | reverse complement strand
GTCGACTTCAAGGTCGTGCTTCTCGAAAGCCGCGCACAGTTCCCCGTGAACCTCGCGCTCGACGCCTCGTTCTCGGGCCTCAATTCGAGCGCGGAGGGGCGCTTCATCTTCGGCTTCGGGATTCTCGCGAGCGGCCACATCGAGATGCCTTCGGCGCGCGTGATCGAACCGTATCTCTCCTTCGTCGTCGACGTCGAGCGGATCAACGACAAGGACGCAGCCAGGGTCGTTCCAGCCTGCCTCTGCTCGGATAACGGAACCGATGAGACCCACACCTGCTCGCTCGTGCGCGCGGGCGTGAAGGTCCCTGTCTCGAGCCAGGCGCAGATTATCATCGAGGCGAATCTCGGCGACAAGACTCTCGTCGGCGCCGCGTTCAATCTCGTTTTTTAGGGAAGTCCCGTGCGTGCACCGCGGCGCCCCCGGGGCCGCCGAGGAAACGCGGCCGCCGCGGAGCGATCAGGCGATTTTCTCGGCGATGACGACCGTGATGTTGTCGCTCCCGCCTTCTTCCTTCGCCCTCTTCACGAGCTTCTGGCAGGCCTTCTCCGGTATGCCCCTCGCCCCGATATCCGCGATCTCTCTCTCGGCGAGCATCGAGAAGAGGCCGTCCGAGCATATGAGAATCCGGTCACTCTTCTCGAGAGGGATCGATTCCGCGATATCGATGTCGAGGTTTCGGCGCAGACCCACCGCCTTCGTGATGACGTTCCGGTGCGGGTGCTTGAGGGCCTCTTCCTTGCTCAGCATTCCCTTGCGGACCATCTCCCCGACGACGCTGTGATCCTCGGTGAGCTGGCTGATCCCGCCGCCCCTCAGAAGGTACGCGCGCGAATCCCCCGCGTGCGCGATGTGAATGACCTCGGGGAGAACCACGATGGCCGTGCACGTCGTGCCCGCCACACCGTTGTGCCCCTCGCCGACCGTCTCGAACACCAGCCGGTTCGCCTCGAGAAACGCCCAGCGGAGCCGGTTGACGGCCGAGGCGGCAATCGGGCTCCGCGATTCGTGCAGCTCGGCGCCGTGCCCCTTCTCCCGTACCGCCCCCCCCGTCCCCTCGAAATAGACGTTCCCCATCACCTCGACCGATTTCTTGCTCGCCGCCGCTCCCGAAAGATGTCCTCCCATGCCGTCCGCGACGACGGCGAGAACACCGAGGCTCTCAAGGAGCGCCTCCGATTCGGGCACGAAGATGCCGTAGTAGTCCTCGTTGTGTTCGCGGACCGAGCCGCGGTCGCTCGAGGCGCCGAATATGTATTTCATCGATCCTTGTTTCGCACTCGCCATACGCAGAATCCTAGTCGCCGAACAAACGTTCCCCTTCCGGCAGCGTGATCATCATGGCCGGAGCCTCCGAGCCCTCGTAGACGCCGAACCACATCTGTCCGGTGATCGATCCGGGCAGCGCCCCGCGCGGCACCTCGTCGAAACCGTACCGTTCGAAAAATCCTCTCGCCTTGACCGCGATGAGGTAGAGCCGCACGCCGCGGGCAAAACTCTGGCTCACAATATGACTAACGAGAGCATACCCCAAGCCTTTTCTTCTCGATTTCTCCCTCACGACGACCACGTGCAGAAAGCACGCATCCTCGAGGAAGCACGAGAACGCGGCGGCCTCGATTCTTCCTTCGGCATCGAAGAGCGCGAAGAGCTCCGCCTCATCGCACGACGGCGCTCCGAGGCCCTCCGCCGCGAGCATCGCCCGGATGTCCATCTCGAGCTGCGGATTCGGCTCGACTATTCTGACCACCTGCATACTCATGACGCGCTTTCATTGAAAAGGAGACGTCGCATGGAGGTTCAAAAGGAGCCCTTGTCTTGTTGAATGATCAATGGTAAATTTCCGCTGATAAGGTAATTGCTCGCAGAGGTAAGGTCAATCGAAATCGCGGCTTCTGACTTTCGGCCGCGGCGCTTTCACCGGATGGTCACACATGCCTAAGCACAAGGGCCGGCTCCTGCCGCTCCACGCGTTCATCGGCATCGCGGGTCTTCTCGCGGCCGAGCTCCTCCTCTTCGCCGGAAACGCGTGGGTCCGGACGTACTTCACGCCCCTCGTGTGGACGGGCTACATCCTTCTCGTCGACGGCCTTCTCGCCGCGCGAGGCGCGAGCTCCCCGCTCACCGCGCGCCGCGTGGAGTTCGTTCTCCTCGCCGCGATCTCCATCGTCACCTGGTACGTGTTCGAGGGCGTGAACCTGCTCCTCAGGAACTGGTCGTACGCGCATCTGCCCGACGGCGCGGCGGCGCGCTGGCTCGGTTACGCATGGTCGTACGCAACGATCTCCCCCGCCATTCTCATCACCGCGGCGCTCGTCGAATCGCTCATCGGGGACCGTTTCCGCAACCGCCGAGCGTTCGTCATCGGCCGGAAAGCTGAGACGGCGTTCTTCTTCGCGGGCTTCTTCCTCTTCGTGATCGTTCTCGTCTTCCCGTCTCCGTCTCTTGCGCCGCTTCCCTGGATCAGTGTTCTCCTCTGGTTCGAAGGGATGAACGACCGGCTCCGCGTCGGCTCGTTCGCCCGGCTCTTCCGCGACGGCGACTACGCCCTCTTCGTCTCGCTCCTCATCTCGGGCGCAGTCTGCGGGATTCTCTGGGAATCGTGGAACTACTGGGCGCTCACGAAATGGCACTACAACGTGCCGTATCTGTCCGGCGTGAAGCTCTTCGAGATGCCGGTCCTCGGCTACCTCGGCTTCCCGGCGTTCGCCCTCGAGTGCTGGCTCATGTACCGCTTCATCCGCTTCCTCACGCCCGTCCGCCTCACGACCGACGTTCTCGACCGGCCGTGGGAGGTCACGCTCCCCGGAGGGACTCCGTGAAGAAGCTCGACTCTCTCAAGGCTCTCCTCGAATCGAGCACCGCGGTCATCTTCGATTTCGACAACGTCATCGTCGATTCGGAGCCGTACCACTGCGAGGCGTACTCACGCGTTTTCGCGAGGCACGGGCACACGATCGACCGCGCCGAATACTGGCTCGAGTGGACGTCGCGCGGAGGCGGCGCCGAAAGCGAGATCCGGCGCTACCGTCTGACGCTCGACGCCGATTCGGTGCGCGCCGAGAAGGACCCCATCTACGCGGGGTTCTGCCGCTCCGGCGAGATCAAACCGTTCCCCGAAGCGGCCGGCGTCATCGAAACTTTCCGGAACGCGGGGCTCACGCTCGCGATCGCCTCGGGCTCATACGAGGCCGATATCCGTGCGATCCTGCGCGCGAACGGCCTCGAGCGGTATTTCAGCGTGATCGTCGGCAAGGACGAGATCAGAAACTACAAGCCCCATCCCGACACGTACCTCATCGCGGCGGAGCGGCTCGGCATCGAGCCCGCGCGGTGCCTCGCGATCGAGGACGCCGAAAAGGGCGTCATAAGCGCGCACGAAGCGGGGATGCGCGTGATCCTCATCGAGACTCCCATCACAAAAGACCTCCGGCTCGACGGCGCGGACCTCAAGCTCTCGGGCCTCGCGGAGCTCCGCGGCCTTCTGGAACAAATCGCGCCTTGAAGGGAATAGGACCGGCCGGTCTATTACTTGAAGAGGCCCTTGATCGCGCCCCAGCTCACCGGTTGCGTCGCAATCTCGCACTTCACCGTGATGCCGTCGACCGCCGAACATTCGACGAACGAGTCGCGAGTGATGAGACCGCCCGCGTCCCGCGTGAGCGAGAACGCTTTGTAGAAGATCGTCGCCGGGGAGAGGATCTCCGTGTGGAAGAAATACTGGCTCTCGCCCGGCGAGCTCGGAACCTCGACGGCGAGCTGCCCGTCGGACGTGCCCGTCGGGTACTGGTCGGTCCGGAATCTGATCATCGTGCGGTTGCCGCTCCCGGCCTTCCACATGAGCTTCACGGAGCATCCGGGGCCGTCCTCGGCCGTGAGATCGGTTACGGACGTGTTCGGCTCCAGGCAGATCGGAGGCTGACAGGCGTAGAGATAGTTCTGCCCGATAAAGCCGCCGTGCTGCGGAGAGAACGCGCTGTGGGACTTGCCGTAGGTATCGATGGCGAACATGTTGCCCGTCTGGCTGTTCGGCCTCAGGTCGACCCAGACCGGATCGTACGAGTGCACGCGAACGACGCGGGCGCTCCCGACGTGCACCGGGCCGCACAACGGCCCGCACGCCTGGATCGCGAGATCGATGCGATAGTTGTTTCCGCACTGGCACAGGCAGCTCCCGACGATACTGAAGCAGTTGTCGGGAACGAACACCGCGAGGCTCTCGTTCGACACGACGGAGAACTCGAGGTATTGGATTCCTTCCTGGAGGTTGTAGGCCCAGATCGGAACGTCGATCGTGAGCTCGCTCGGGAGCATGCTCCTCGAGCAAATGATGTCGGAGGGGATCGACGAGGCCTCTCCGAAATGAACCGCGAGCCTCACGAGGTAGTCGAACTCGAAGTAGTTCGACGCAAGCATGAGCGCGCCATGGCACTGCGCCTGGAGCGAGGCGCTCACGCCGATGATCAAAGTGAGAATCAGTCCCAGGCTGACAATAGCCTTCTTCATACTACGTAATCCTCCGCTGGCCTACGCGCCGAGCGAGAACAGGCCTCGTTAAATTTCTTTACACCAGCATTAAGTATGACAGACTCGGGGATTTTTGTCAATGCGGTAGAAATCTTTATGCTGTGGCGCGATGCGGCGCCGCCGGAACCGTTGAATTGATAAGGTGTAGGCTCGGACCGTAAAATTATTTTATGTAGGGTAATCTACCTATGGATCCTTTTTCTCGTGCCGTTTCTTTTCGCGGAGACCCCGCCAGTACTCGAGACGCTTGATCATCTCCCGCTCGAAGCCTCGCTCGACGGGATGGTAATAGCGGCGCCCCGCGAGCTCCTCCGGGAAGTACTCCTGGTCGACGACGGCGTCCGGGTCCTCATGGGGATAATGGTAGTCCTTGCCATAACCGATGTCCTTCATGAGCCTTGTGACGGGGTTCCGGATCCAGAAAGGCACCGGCAGGGGTCCACGCTCCTGGACGTCGCGGGCGGCCTCGTCATAGGCCGCATAGAGCGCGTTGCTTTTCGGGGCGAGCGCGAGGTAGGTGACGGCCTGCGCGAGGGCGAGCTTCCCCTCGGGAATCCCCATGAAATGAAATGCCTGCATCGCATCGAGCGCCACGGCGAGCGCCTGCGGATCGGCGTTCCCGACGTCCTCGGAGGCGAAGCGCACGAGACGCCTCGCCACGTACAGCGGATCCTCCCCCGCCTCGAGCATGCGGGCGAGCCAGTAGAGAGACGCGTCAGGGTCCCCGCCCCTGATGCTCTTGTGAAGCGCCGAGATGATGTTGTAGTGCTCCTCCCCGTTCTTGTCGTAGAGAATGGCCCGTTTTTGGGCCGCCTCCTCGAGGAGCGCGCGCGTGAGAACGATGGCGTGCCCGGAAGGACCCATCGACTGCACCGCCATCTCGAGCGCGTTGAGCGCCATCCGCGCGTCGCCGAAGGAGAGGTAGGCGAGATAGCGGACGTCTTCATCCGATATCGCGACGTTCCTCGCGCCGAAACCGACCGTCGGATCTGCGAGCGCGCGCGTGATGACCTTCACGATCTCCTCCTCGCCGAGCGGCTTCAGAATGAACACGCGGCAGCGGGAGAGGAGCGGCGCGATCACCTCGAAGCTCGGATTCTCGGTCGTCGCGCCGATGAGGACGATCGTTCCGTTTTCGATGAAGGGAAGAAACGCGTCCTGCTGGGCCTTGTTGAAACGGTGGATCTCGTCGATGAAGAGAATCGTCCTGGCCCCGTTCAGCTTGAGGCGGGAGCCCGCCTCCGCCGCGACGCGCTTCACATCGGCTATTCCAGCGGTCACCGCCGAAAAGAACTCGAAGTGCGCCTCCACCGCCTGCGCGATGAGGCGGGCCAGGGTCGTCTTGCCGCAGCCGGGAGGCCCCCAGAAGATGAGCGAGGATTCGAGCTTTCCCTGCTCGAGAATGCGCCGGAGAATCTTCCCCTCGCCGACGAGATCGTCCTGGCCGACGAACTCGTCGAGGCGTCGCGGCCGCATCCGCTCCGCCAATGGCGGCGGTACATCGTTCTTGAAGAGATTCTGCATGGCCTACGTGTAGTCGGGAGCCTTTTCGAAGAAGTGCTCGGTCTTGAGGAAACGCATCGTGCCCGACCTGCTCCGGAATACGACCGAGTTCGTGACTGCGCCGCCGGGCCTGAACATGACGCCCGCGAGAAAATCGCTCCGCGACACACCCGTCGCGGCGAACATGATATCTCCGCCGACGAGGTCGCGCGCCCGGTAGATCTTCCTGAACTCGCCGGGCAGGTTCTCCGGCTCGATCTCGGCGCTCGGCATGAACTGGAGCTGGAGCCCCGCGCCGATGCACGCGAGCGCGGCGGCCGCGATAATCCCCTGCTTCGCCTCCCCCACTCCCATCGAGACGTCGATCCCCGTCCCCGGCAGGGAGGCCGAGATAGCGGCGGCGAGCTCGCCGTCCTTGAGAAGCTCGATGCGCGCGCCCGACCCGCGCACCTCCTCGATGAGCTTCCGGTGCCGCTCCCGGTCGAGAATCGAAACCGTGAGATCCTCGACGTAGACGCGCTTGGCGTCCGCGATGCGGACGAGGTTGTCGAAAACACTCGCGTTGAGATCGATCGCGTCCGCCGCGTCGGCGCCGACCGCGATCGTGCGCATGTACGGCGCGACGGGTCTCGAGAAGGTTCCCCGCGCTCCCATCGCGATCGCCGAGATTGAATTCGCCTGCCCGTCCGCGAGCGCCTCGATGCAGTCGACCGGGTCCACGGCGATGTCGAACTCCGCGTCGGAGCCGCCCGCGCCGACCGTGTCCCCGATGCAGAGCTTTGAAGTCTCCGCGAGCCGGTCCTCGCCGATCACGATGTGCCCGGTCAGCTTGACGCCCCTGAAGGACAGATCCATCGCCTCGGCGGCCGCCCGGTCCGCGCTCATGGGGTCCCCCGTGCCGAAGAAACGGGCCGATGCGAGCGCAGCGGCCTCCGTTACCCTCACGAGCTCAAGAGCGAGGTTGCGATCCAAGGGAATTTTCCTTCTGGAACGGGTGCTATGCCCCGGGCCTTCCGAGAGGATCGTTCGCGGGCGCCTCCGCGTTCACCGCGCCCTCCCGCTCCTCTCGCTCCGCAAGGAGCTTGTTGATGTCCTTGGCCATCTGGTACTGGTGGATGCCGTAGACGACCGGAAGCAGGAAATAGGCGCTAAAGACGGTCAGGGGAATAGCCACGATCTGTATTGCGAGAGTGAGCCAGAACCAATTCCACTGGCCGAGGTATATATACCCCGCGGGACCGAGGAATACCCAGCCGAGGAAGAAGCCCAGCGCCGCTGCCGCCTTGGGATTCTTCCGCTCCTTCGGGACCTTTATCCTCGTGAGCTCGTGCCCGGAACCGGTCTTCGGGGCTTCCCCATCCCTGACTTTCTTTCCGCAGGAGCCGCAGTAGCCGGCTCCGTCCCTGATCTCTCCACCACAGTTTTCGCAGTACATGGGTTTTACCTCCGACGCTGGAATCCTCACTTCTCTATACGGTTTCCAGCGGAGGTTTGTTTCTCCGTTCCTCGCGCTATACTAAATAATCCGGCCCGATTCCGATAGCTTTTTTTCTCGAGCCCCTACCTCTTTTGAGCCTCCCTGAGGCGCTCGAGGTTCGATCGCGCCGCGACGTTGTCAGGCTCGAGGGCGAGTACGCGCTCGAGGAGTGAGGAGGCCTCGTCGAGCTCGCCCTTCGAAGCGAGAATAACGGCGAGGTTGATCATCGCCTGGGGCCAATCGGGCTTCGCCGCGAGCGCCTTCCGCTCCCAGATGACCGCTTCGTCGCTCTTCCCGAGGCCCTGGAGGCACATCGCGATCCTGTCCATCACCTCCGGGCTCTGGTCGAGAGCCATGTAGAGCT
>DATCCP010000019.1:0-3232 GCA_036511215.1 Candidatus Krumholzibacteriaceae bacterium | reverse complement strand
TCACGCCCCGTCGAGGTGACGTCCCCCCTTGCGCTCGAGCCACTCCTCGGGATCGGTGAAGTACTCGAGCGTATCTTCGAGCGACAGTCGATGCTCCCGCTCCATCGACGCGAGCAGGGTGAAGAAGCGTTTCTCGGCCTTGTCCTTGGCCTGCGCCGCGAGCCTCTCGTAGAAAGCCTCCCCCTTGTGCTCGAACTCGATCGCCGTCTTGACCGCGGCGACGTCGTCATCGTCGCTCCGGGGCGAGGTCGTCGCCTCCTTGACGAGGCGCCCGAGCGCCTCCGTCACGCGCGTCGGTATGTCGGTCGAGAATCCGTCCGGCCACTTGTTCCGCTCCCCGAGCTTCTTGTGGAGCTCGACGAGGCGCTTGTAGTGCTCGTTCTCGTCGGCCGCGATCGACTCGAACATCTGGGCGCCGAGCGCGTCCTTCGTGCGTCGCGCCTGCGCGAGATAGAACTCCCGCTCCTTCTCCTCGTTCGTCAACGCGAGCTTGAGGGCCTCGAGTTTGTCCTTGTACTCCACTCTCGTCCCACCTCCACGGCTTCCAATCCTTGACACGCGGAAAGTCGCGTCCTATCATTATCGGGAATCGTTATTTCTTTCCTCAGACAAGGTAATTTTGAGCCTTGTGCAAGTAAAGGGAAAAGTGAACCGGCCGGAAAGGATGCATCAATGGCACGCGAACGAGATCTGACGACGCTCGAGGTTCTCGGCATCGCCATCAAGTCCGAGATCGAAGCGATAAAGCTCTACATCAGGATGAAGGAGAAATCGAAGAACCCCGATCTTCAAACGAAGCTCAGCTTTCTCATCGACCAGGAGAAGAATCACGAGCGCCTTCTCACCGAGGCCTACCGGAAGAGATTCCCGGGCGTCGACATGAGCCTCCCCAAGGAAACGCTCGTCCCCACCGTCGCGGACGTCCTCTCACGCGACGCGACGCTCAAGGAGCTCTTCGGAGCAGGGTTGGAGGCGGAAAAGAAATCGGAAGAGTTCTACATGGGCCTCGCGAAGAAGACGCACGACCAGAGCAGCCGCTCGATGCTCGAATACCTCGCGAGCATGGAGCGGAGCCATTACTCGATCCTCGAAGCCGAGTTTCGGCAGCTCGAGATCACCGAGGACTACAACTCGGACGACTTCCTCAGAGGCGAGCGCCTCATGAACGTCGGACCGTAGAGGCTTGGGCACCGCTACTTCGTGCAGTAATCGATGATTCTGTCGATCGCGCGCCTGCAAACCGGGCAGAACGGCCCGACCTTCTTCGAGAACATGATGCAGTCGCGGCACGGCCGGTAGAGCCCCTTCGCCGAGTATCCCGCCCCCTCGAACGCGCCGACAACGCCGGCGTGCGCAGAATCGTCGGGCGTCGGAACCGGCGTTCCCGGCCGGATGAGGTCCCCCCACTTCACCTTCGCCGTGTCGAGAAGCGCCGTGATATTCGGCTCCCACGGCTCCATGCCCTTCGGATAGAGGTCGTTGTATGCGACCTGCGAGCTGTAGTACTCGTCGCCGAGCCCGGCAAAGGCGTGTCCGAACTCGTGCGTGAACACGTAGCCGCTGAACTCGTTGTCGGCCGAGGCGTTCGAATACAGGTTGAAAATCCCTCCGCCGCCGTACTTCTTCGAATTCGCGATGATGATGACGATGTCGTATGGCACGTTCCCCGCGACGTCGCGAATGACCTTGTTGGAAGAGGTGAGCATGTAGCGCGGGATGTCGAACGCGTTGAAGGAGAGCCCGAGAAGGTTCGCGCGGTACTTGCCCTCGCGCGGTTCGTCAACGCCCGAATCGGCGGAGATAGTCTCAATGAGGCGGATGTTGAAGTCGCTCTTCCTGCTCTTGAACGGCTCCGTGCCGAAGAGGATGGCCAGGAGCCGCTCCGCGTCCTTGCGGAGCTTGTGGGGCTCGTTCGCGTCGTATCCGTCGCCGAGGACGGCGATATCGACCTTGTTCCCCGTGGGACCGTTGTCGGCGAGCTCGATCACGCGGAAATTCGCGTAGCGGCGGTCCGTGCTCACGTGGTAATCGGCGGGGTCGACGACGAGACTGTAAACCGGCGTGAAGACGTTTTGCCGATCCCTCGTATCGATGCGCACCTGCACCTTCCCCTTCGGCATCGGTATGATGAGCGACTCATGGACGCTGCGCGCGAAGCCCGCGAGCGCCTCGCCGGTCGTTTTCCATTCGTCGAAGAAGGTCGAGTATCCGCGCGAGTAGATCATGGCGTTCGTCCCGAGATCGAAAACGCGGACGATGGAGCTTCCGAGGTTGAGCGTGTCGATGAGGTTCCGCGGATTGCCCGCCCAGAATGGCTCCACCCTCACCTCGTCGAGGCCGTAGATCTCCTCGTGACCGCTGCCGGTATGGTAGAGATCGATCCTGAGGGCGTGCGGCGTGAAGTAACGGTCGAACGCGGGGCCCCCCGCCGCGCGGCACGGAACACTCACCATGATAAGCAACATCACTGCACAGAGACGACGCATCTAGACCCTCCTTCGAATTCTTTCCGGCGCCTTCATCGCGACCGCACGACTCCGACGCGCGCGCAGGAGCGCCGCACGGGGCACGTCGAACAGCGCGGGGACAGCGGCGCGCAGATAGCCTTGCCGAACGTGACGAGAAGATCGTTTATTTCGAGCCAGTGCCGTTTCGGGAGCACGGCGCGGAGGCAGGCCTCCGTCTCGGCGGGGCGCCTCGTCCGGATGATCCCGAGCCGGTTGACGACGCGGTGCACGTGCGTGTCGACGCATATTGCCGCAACGGCGAAGCCGAGCGTGAGAACAAGGTTCGCGGTTTTTCTTCCGACGCCCGGAAGGGACAGGAGCCCCTCCATCGTTTCGGGCACGCGTCCCCCGAATTCGCGCACAATTGTGGCGGAGAGGGCACGGATCGCCTTTGCCTTGGTCCGGTAGAATCCCGCGGGGTAGATGAGCCCGGATATTTTCCGCTCGCTGAGCGCGGACAGCGCAGCCGGCGTCGCTGCTTCCGCGAAGAGGCGCCGCGCCGCATCGGTCGTCACCGCGTCCTTCGTGCGCGCGCTGATCACGGTGGAGACAAGCACCTTGAAAGGGGAAGCGCTCCGACGTGCGATCTCGGTGACGGAAGGCTCGCGCTTCCCGAAAACCGCCTTTCTCACAGCGGGAACGACGAGGCGCAGGGTAGTCGTCGCCGCGCGCCTCCCGCGCGGGAACCAATCGGAGCGGGGCTCCTTCAATTTCGCCGCGGAATT
>DATCCP010000018.1:0-7177 GCA_036511215.1 Candidatus Krumholzibacteriaceae bacterium | reverse complement strand
AGGGAATCGTTCGATACATCAATTCCGGGATCGGACAGGAGAAGGAGAAGAGGCGCATCATAGAGAAGCTGATCGGCAACTGACCTCGTGAGCGGTTGGTGACATAAGGATTATTAACCCCCTTGCGGCGCCTGCCTGCGGAACGTACATTTCTAGTGGACCTCGCGCCCACAGAAGAGCTCCGCCCGGCCGTGATAAGCTACATTCAATCATTGGAAAAGGCCGGGGAGGAGATCGCTACAAGCATGAAGTTGTCCGAGATCACTGAAAGCCTTCTGGGGCGGGATTTTATGTCCCCTAACGTCTAGCCCCACGGCTAATTACGCGAGCCGCGCGATATACCCCCTTGAGTTCGGTAACGTTTTATGGTAAAATCAATTAGATGCAGAGTCCGGGTCCGGGCCGCCCCGGAGGAGGAAAAATCGTGCTCGAGGACAAGCCCAACAAGGACATCATCGAACGGGCCGAGGATCTCATCCTCCGTCTCCGCGAGGTTCAGTCGGCACGGATATACGCCGACGAGCAAGGAGCCATCAGCGAGATTCACGTCGTAGCCGTGACCGACCGTGCGCCGAAGCTCATCGCGCGGGACGTCGAAAGCTGCCTCAAGGCGACTCTCGGACTCACGATCGATTACCGCAAGATCGGCGTCGTCGTCATCGATCCCGCAAAGGATGTATTCGTGTCCGGCAAGTCCGATGGCGTCGTTGCGCATGGCGCGGGCGAGGCTGAGCAGCCCGTGATCGATCTCGACCACGTCATCGATGAAAGGCTCGGAGAGGGCCCCGGAGAGCCGCCGGTGGAACGGCGCGGCGGGACTCCCGGGCGGCGGGTCGACGACCTGCCCATGGCGCGCAGCGGCGAGGGACCGGACGAACAGCCCTCGTGGCTGGGCGACGATTCGCCCAAGCCCGCCGAGTCTCCGCGCGCCCCCCAGGCGCGCCTCGAGTTTCTCGAGACCGACGCCCGCGTCAGGTTCAAGGGGCTCCGCGTCGCGATCGAGGAAGATCGGGTGGACGTCGAGGTGCGTCTTGCGAGGGGCACCCTCGTCGTGATCGGTTCCCAGGGCGACTTCCGCTTCCGCGGGAGGCTCGCCGAGACGATCGCGGGCGCGACGATCCATGCGATCTCGGAGCTCCTCGACGAGAATATCCGCCTCCACCTTTCCGGAATCGAAGAGGTCAATCTCGGGAGCCACATGGCCCATTGCGCCGTCGTGAGCGCGATTGTCGATCGCTCCGCCGTGAGCTACGTCGGATGCGCCCTTATCGGCGAGGAGCGAAACGAAAGCGCCGTGCTCGCCGTTCTCGACGCCCTGAATCGGTCTCTCGGCAGGTGGAAGCTGCGCACTGAAATCCGCTATACGATCAGGTAGCCGCCCGGGGCTCCCCCGTCTGGAGGGCGCACGCATCTTCGAGCGAGCCCATCTTTTTTCTTTTCAGCCGGATACGAAAACGATACAATACCTCTCGTGCACGGGATGACCATGTTTTTGGCATGGAACCTGCTGTGGGAACTGTGGTTAACATAGTTACCCACCGGAGGGCCCTGGAGGCGTGACGCTGCGCTAAACGAACCGGGAGAACCTTGACCAAAGACACCAATAAGTCCAGTTGGGGCTTCAGGCTTTACTATCTCCTGTTCGTTCTCGCCGGCCTGGCCTTCGCCGTGTATGCCGTTCACGATTTCCCACAGAATCACTGGCGCGACATATTCCTCTTCATCTGCCTCATCATTCTCGCGGATTCGGCGCAGATCTCCCTTCCGCGCGGCGGCGCCTCGATCTACGCGTCGTCCCCGATCGACCTCGCCGGGATCGTGCTGTTCGGGCCGGCCGTCATGGCCGTGATCGAGGGCATCGCGACGGTTGTCACCGAAGGCGTTCTCCAGCGGCGACCGTTCATGAAGCTCATATTCAATGTGCCGCTCCTCATGATGACGGTCGGCGTCTCGGGCTTCGTGTACAAGGCCTTCGGGAGCCTTGGCGAGATCGGCACGCCGGCGTTCCTCATCCCGCTCACGGCGGCGGGCATTGTCTACTATCTCTTCAACACGTGGGCCGTGAGCTTCGTGATCGCGCTCTCCGACAAGAGAAACCCGGTCCACGTATGGAAGCAGAACTACATGTGGAACTTTTTCCACATCCTTGCCTTCCTGCCGGTTGGTGCTATCATAGCCCTTCTCTATGCGCACTCGGGCGTCTGGACGATCGCGCTCTTCATCATCCCGCTGTTCCTCGCGCGCTACTCGTTCCAGCTCTACCTCGACATGCGCGAGGCGCACATCAACACGGTCGCGGCGCTCACGTCCGCGATCGACGCCTCCGATCCGTTCACGCACGGCCACTCCTTCAGGGTCTCCCGCTACGCGCTCCGCATCGCGCGGGCGATGGGGATGTCGTCGCGCGACCTCGAGATGCTCGAATACGCGGGGCTCCTCCACGACATCGGGAAGATCGCGATCCAGAACGACATTCTCCTCAAGGTCGGCCCGCTCACCGATGAGGAATGGCGCTCGCTCAAGTCCCATCCCAGTATCGGCGCCGATATCGTCGAGCAGCTCAAATTCCTCAAGGAGGCCTCCGAGGTCATCCGGAGCCACCACGAGCGCCCGGACGGCAACGGATACCCGCGCGGCCTCAAGGGGAACGAGGTTCCGCTCGCGGCCCGTATCCTCAATGTCGTCGACGCCTTCGACGCGATGACCTCCGACAGGCCCTACCGCAAGGCGCTGCCGATCGCGCGCGTTATCGAGGAGCTCGAGACGTACAAGGGGCGGCAGTTCGACGAGCAGACGGCCGACATCCTCCTCGACCTCTACTGGAAGGGGGAGTTCCCGCTCATCATCGAGGCCGACGCGACGACCGAGATCTACAACTCCCTCATCGAGCACGTGCAGGTCTGATCCCCACCTTTATTTGTTTATCCCTCGCGCCGCTTCCGCTATAATGCCGGCTGCGTCGGCAGTCTTGTGTTTTGTGCACGACACGTCGGGAGGAGCGAATGGCCGGCTCGAAATACAAGGAATCGGGCGTCGACATCGACGCCGCGAACAGGGCGAAGAAGAAGATCGCCGAGCTCGCGCGGGGCACGTGGGGCAAGGAGGTGCTCTCCGAGATCGGGAATTTCGGCGGGCTCTTCGAGATGCCGCGGGGGCTCCGCAAGCCCGTCCTCGTCTCGAGCGTGGACGGCGTCGGGACGAAGCTCAAGGTCGCGTTTCTCGCGCGGAAGCACGACACGGTCGGTGAGGATCTCGTGAACCACTGCGTGAACGATATCCTCGTCCAGGGCGCCGAGCCGCTCTTCTTCCTCGACTACATCGCGAGCGGCGTCCTCGATCCGGCGATCGTCGCCGACGTCGTCACGGGGATCGCGCGCGGATGCACGGAGAACGGCTGCGCGCTCATCGGCGGCGAGACGGCCGAGATGCCCGGCTTCTACGCGGCGGGGGAGTACGACCTCGCCGGGTGTATCATCGGCTACGTCGAGCTCGCCCGGGTTATCGATGGGCGCTCGATACGGCCCGGGGACGCCGTCTGGGCGTTTCCGTCGAGCGGCCTCCACACGAACGGCTACTCCCTTGCCCGGAAGATCGTCTTCGACGAGGCGAAGCTCTCGGTCGATGACCCGATCCCGGGCACGGGGAAGACCGTGCGCGAGGCGCTCCTGGCGGTTCACCGGAGCTACCTTCCCGAGATACGGGACATCCGCGCTCGCACGGAGATCAAGGGGCTCGCCCATATAACGGGGGGCGGCCTCCTCCAGAATATTCCGCGCATCCTCCCCGCCGGGACGGCCGTCGAGATCGACGTATCGGCGTGGGAGGTGCCGCCGCTCTTCCGCTTCCTCGCTGAGCGCGGCGGCGTCGATCCGATGGAGATGCACCGCGTGTTCAACATGGGAATCGGGATGATCGTCATCGTCGCCTCCGACGCGCGCGAGGCGATGGAGCGCGCCGCCGGCCGGTGGAAGCCGTTCCCGGTCGGCCGCGTGGTTGAGGGGGACAAGAAGGTGCATCTTGTATGATCGGAAAGCTCTCGCGCGAAATCGTCGACGCGATACTCGAAACACTCCCCGTCGAAATCACGGTTCTCGACGAGAACGATCTGATCGTTGCCTGGAACACGCGCAGTCCGCGGATCTTCGGTCGCCCGGCGGAGGTGCTCGGCCGCGACATTCGCGAATGCCACTCGGCGAAGAGCATCGACATGGTCGAGAGGCTGCTCCGCGAGATGAAGTCCGGGAAGAGGGAGAGCGCGGGGTTCTGGTACGACCAGATCGTGGACGGCGTTTCGCAGAAGATCCTCGTGGAATACTTCGCCCTTCGCGGCGGCGATGGGCGCTACCTCGGCTGTATCGAGTCGCTGCAAAACGTGGAACGCCTCCGCCCTCTTGAAGGGGAACGGAGGACACTCGATGGCTAGGCTGTTTTCGATCGACACGCTCAGGCTCGTGGCGAGCATCGTCGTATGCATGCTCGCGGGGTTCATCGGGAGCTTCGCGACGAGGGCAAAGATTCCGAGCTGGTACGCGAGTCTCCATAAGCCGTCGTTCAACCCGCCGGCCTGGCTTTTCGCACCGGCATGGACGCTCCTGTACATTCTCATGGGGATCGCGCTCTTTCTCGTTTGGCGGAGGGGGCTCGACACGAAAGGAGTCAAGGTCGCGCTCGCCGTTTTCTTCTTGCAGCTCATCCTCAACGCGTTCTGGTCGTTCGCGTTCTTCGGCGCGGAATCGCCGCTCGCCGGGCTCGTCGTTATTATCGCCCTCTGGGCGACGATCGTCGGCACGATCGCGGCCTTCGCGCCGCTGTCGCGGGCGGCGGTCGTTCTGCTCGTACCCTACATCCTCTGGGTGAGCTTCGCGGCGATCCTCAACGCGTCGATCTACGTTCTCAACCGCTAGTACTTCGTGACTGGAGGGGTTCATGGATTCTCTCGCCAGGCCTACGGTCGTCGTGAGCAAGTGCATCGAGTTCGCCGCCTGCCGCTACAACGGGCTCATGATCTCCTCGGACGTCGTGAAGGCGCTCATGCCGTACGTCGATTTCGTTCCCGTCTGCGCCGAGGTCGAGATCGGGCTCGGTCTTCCGCGCGACCCGATCCGGGTCGCCTCGAACGCGAATGGGCTCAGGCTCCTCCAGCCTTCGACCGGCGCCGACGTGACGAACGAAATGGTGCGCTTCGCCGCCTCGTTCCTCGGGTCGCTCCCGGTCGTCGACGGCTTCGTTCTCAAGAGCCGCTCCCCGTCATGCGGGATCAAGGACGTGAAGATCTTTCGGGGCGTCGAGAAGGAAGCGGCGGTAGGGAAGGGCTCGGGGTTCTTCGGCGCGGCCGTCCTCGAGAAATTTCCAGGACATCCGGTCGAGGACGAGGGGCGCCTTATGAATTTCCGCATCAGGGAGCATTTTCTCACCAGCATCTTCGCGCTCACGCGCTTCCGCGCGACGCGAGGGCGGCTCGCGATGCGGGACCTCGTCGACTACCAGGCGCGCAACAAGCTGCTCCTCATGTCGTACAACCAGAAGGAAATGAGAATCCTCGGGAAGATCGTCGCGAATCCGGAAAAGAAAGAGACGCGGGCGGTCTTTGACGAGTACGAGGCGCACCTTCGCGCGGCGCTCTCGAAGCCGCCGAAACACACTTCGAACATCAACGTGGCCATGCACGCCCTCGGGTATTTCAAGGAAGGACTCACGGGAGCCGAGAAGAATCAATTTCTCGCCTCCCTCGAAAAGTACCGCGCCGGGAAGATTCCCCTGAGCGCGACAATCGCGATCGTCAATTCGTGGATCGCGCGCTTCAATGAGGGCTACCTCCGGCAGCAGACCTTCTTCGAGCCCTATCCCGAGGCGCTCGTTGAGATAACAGATTCGGGGAAGGGGAGAGACCTCTAGAGGCCGGAAACGTAAACTTTTGAACGAAAGCAGGTTGAACGCCCCCCCCCTCGCCCCTCTCAATTCCTTGACACCGAAATGACGGCATGCTAGCATTTTACACAATCTGAAGGGTTTTTCATTGAGAGGAGAATGCAATGCTGAACATCACAACCCGCGACCAGGCTGGTGTGATGATTATCGACCTCGATGGCCAGATCGACGGCGGTCCGATATCGACCAGGGTCCACGAGCTCATCAAGCAGAGCCTCGATGAGGGTCAGAAACGGCTCGTCTTGAACCTCAAGAACGTCAAGTGGCTCAACTCGCTCGGAGCGGGCGTCCTCATCGCCGCGTACGCGTCGGCGAAGCGCCAGAACGCGTCGCTCAAGCTCTATGGCGTGAGCGATCGCGTCGAGACCGTGCTCAGAACCTGCGGGCTCATTCCCGAGGTGTTCGACGTGTATCCGGACGAGAAGGGCGCCCTCGAGAGCTTCCGATGAGGCGGGAGCGAGGAACGAGCATCCCCACGAGAAGGAAGAGGCAATGAAGATAAAGACTCGAGAGGTCGACGGAATCACTGTGCTGGACGTCATGGGCGAGATGTACGGCGGTCCCGAAAACATGGAGCTCGTCAACGCCGTCACCGAGCTCGCCAAGGAAAAGAAGCTCGATCTCCTCGTGAACCTATCCAAGGTGAAATGGATCTCGAGCACCGGCCTCGGCATTCTCGTCTCCGCGAGATCCCGCCTTGCCAAAGAGGGCGGTGTCGTGAAGCTCTGTCAGCCGAACGACCGGGTGCTCGATATTCTCATGGTCACGCGGCTCAATATGATCTTTGACGTTTTCACCACCGAGGAGGAGGCTCTCGCGAGCTTCAAGAAGTAAGAACCCGGCTTGAATCGCCGCGACGTCACGGCGCGGCTCCACCGTGCTCGATCTCCAGTATGTATTCATTCCCTATTGTTTTCAAAACGGAGAGCTTGAAGCTCTCATCCGCGATGCGCTTGATATTCTCGACCGATGACTTTTCCAGAATGCAAAAGGTGACCTTCCGATCGCGAAAGTAGTCTCTTATCTCTTCATCAGAGCCAAGATAGGTAACCGGGTGCGGGCTGAAGAAGTCCTTCGGCGACCCGAGCACGACAATTTCCTTATCCGTGTAGTATCTCACCCCCCGGGCGAGAAACTTGGAACAGACGATAGGATTGGTCACTTCATAATTCTTCATTAGATATTCACTCGCGAGCTTCGAGGAGGCATGCGGCTCTATCCCCTGATGAGCAAAGGGAGCAATAGACCA
>DATCCP010000017.1:0-5933 GCA_036511215.1 Candidatus Krumholzibacteriaceae bacterium | reverse complement strand
GTGTATATTCGCCGACCACCATGCCTTCGTACACTTCCACGCCCGGCCCGAGGAACAGCACGCCGCGATCCTCGGCGTTTTTCAGGCCGAAATTCGTCGTGAGTCCCGGTTCCCAGGCCACGAGCGAGCCGCTGGAGCGCTTGGCTATCGCCCCGGCCATTTCGTCGTAGCCGCTGAACAGCGTGTGTATGACGCCCACGCCGCGCGTGGCGGTCAGGAACTGGTAGCGGAAGCCCAAGAGCCCGCGCGTCGGAACGAGATAGATGAGCCGGACGCGTCCGTCGCTGGTATTCTGCATTTCGAGCATCTTGCCGCGCCGCCCGCCGAGCATTTCCACCACGACGCCGACCGTTTCGGGGCTCGTTTCAACGTGAACCTCTTCGAACGGCTCGAGCATCGAGCCGTCCTCGGCCTCGCGCAGGATCACCTCGGGGCGCGAGACCTGGAACTCATAGCCTTCGCGGCGCATGGTCTCGATCAAGATCGCCAGATGCAGCTCGCCGCGCCCGGAGACCAGGAACGTATCGGCGCTCTCGGTTTCCTGCACGTGCATCGACACGTTCGTGCGCAGCTCGTCGAACAGGCGCTCGCGAAGCTTGCGCGAAGTGCCCCACGTGCCCTCGCGCCCGGAAAACGGCGACGTGTTGACGCCGAACGTCATGCGCACGGTCGGCTCTTCCACTTTGATGGGCGGCAAGGCGACCGGATTCAGCGGATCGGCCAGAGTCTCGCCGATCGTGATTCCCTCCAAACCGGCCAGGGCGACTATCTCCCCCGCGCGCGCCTCTTCGACCTCGACTTTGTGCAGGCCTTGATGGACGTACAGGTAACCCGCCCGCTCCGGCAGATTTCTATTGTCGATGGTCAGGCGCGCCAGCGTCTGTCCGGCCTTTATCGTGCCCGCGAAGATTCGTCCGACGGCGGTCACACCGCGATAGTCGTCATATCCCAGGGCCGTGACGAGCATCTGGAGCGGCGCTTCCGCGTCGACTTTGGGCCCGGGGATGTGGCGCAATACGGTCTGGAACAAAGGTTGAAGGTCCGGGCTGAGCTCGGGGTCGAATCCGGCCTGGCCGGTGGTGGCCTGCGTATAGATAACGGGAAAATCCAGCTGCACGTCATTCGCGCCGAGCTCCACGAAAAGATCGAACGTCTCGTTGAGCACGCGTGCCGGCTCGGCGTCCTTGCGGTCCACCTTGTTGATGACCACGATGGCCTTGTGGCCGCGCTCGAGCGCCTTCTTGAGCACGAAACGAGTCTGCGGCATCGGGCCTTCGGCTGCGTCGACCAGGAGCAGCACGCCGTCCACCATGTTCATGACGCGCTCCACCTCGCCGCCGAAATCGGCGTGGCCGGGAGTGTCGACGATGTTGATCTTGACGGTCTCTCCGGTGACGGGATCGGGGATGGTGATGGCGGTGTTCTTGGAGAGAATGGTGATGCCGCGCTCGCGCTCAAGGTCGTTGGAGTCCATGACGCGCTCGATCACCTGCTGGTTCACGCGGAACGTGTGCGACTGGCGCAGCAGGAAATCCACCAGCGTCGTCTTGCCGTGGTCGACGTGCGCGATAATGGCGATATTGCGAAGATCGGTGCGTTCTGTCAGCATAGGTGCTTTTTCCCAGGGTATGGAGTTGCTACTCCTGCGGCCTGATGATCACCTTGATCGATTTCTTGCCCTCGGCGACGAGGCGGAAGCCCCGGGGCGTCTCCGCGAGCGGCAGGCGGTGGGTGATCATATCGTTGACCTCGATACGGTGCGCGCGCAGGATCTCGATCGCCTGAGCGGTGTCGACGGGTGGCCCGGCGTACGTCGGGACGATCGTGATCTGGTCGCGCCAGATATCGTAGGCCGGCAGCGGAACCGTCGTCTCCGGCTCGAGGGGGGCGAAGTAGAGCACCGTGCCGCCGCGATCGGCCGAGTGGAACGCCTGCTTGAGAGCGTTCTCGGCCCCCGCGCTCGTGATGACGAGGTCGAAGAGCCTTCCCTCATTCAAAGAGGCGAGTTTCTGCGCCGTGGCGTCCTTCGCCTTGAGCGCGGCATCGGCGCCTGCATGTTTCGCCCCCGAAAGCCTGTGGTCGTCGATGTCCGTCGCGACGATCCTCCCGGCGCCGAGCGCGCCGAGTGTCTTGATGAAAATAAGCCCCGATATTCCGCTCCCGAGAACGAGGACGCTCGAGCCCGGCTTGAATCGGGCGACGCGGAGCCCCCGAAGCACGCACGCGAGCGGCTCGATGAATGTCCCTTCGTCGAATGAGATCTCGTCGGGGATGATGAATGTTCCCCGGTCGACGTTGATCGCCGGGACGCGCACGTATTCGCAGAAGCCGCCGGGATCGAAGCTCGTCGAGCGCAGCGTGTCGCAGAGTGAATACTGCCCCGCGAGACAGTAGCGGCACGTGTTGCAGGGAACGTGGTGCGCGACGGTGACGCGATCACCCGGCTTGAAGCCCTTGACCTTCTTTCCGGCTCTCGCGACGGTGCCCGCGATCTCATGGCCGAGGACGAGAGGCGCCTTCTTGAGGCGGTACCACTCCATCACGTCGCTGCCGCAGATGCCGCTCGATTCGATGCGGACGAGGAGCTCGTCGTCGCCGGCCTTCGGAATCGGCATTTCCTCGACGCGGACGTCATTATTGCCGTAATAGACCGCCGCGCGCATGGTTTCTTTCTTTTCTCTCGCAGGCACCGAATCCGCCTTCGGGAACATGTCCGGTTATTTCTTCTTTGCCTTCAGTTCGTTGAAGAGGTCGAGCGCCTTTTTGACCGTGTACTTCTCGTGCACGATCGCGCGGACGCCCTGGATCGCCGCGACGGGATGATCCGACTGCCATATGTTGCGCCCCATGTCGACGCCGACCGCTCCGTGGCTGATCGCGTCATGCGTGAGCTGGTAAACGTCCTTCATCGTATCGAGCTTCGGTCCCCCCGCGATGACGACGGGCACCGGGCACCCTTCGACGACCTTCTCGAAGTCCTCGCAGTAATACGTCTTCACGAAGTGGGCGCCGAGCTCCGCGGCGATGCGGCAGCTCAGGGAAAGGAAGCGCGCGTCGCGTTTCCCGAGCTCCTTTCCCACCGCGGTCACGGCGAGAACCGGGATACCGTAGGTCTCTCCTTCGTTCACGAGGTCGGCGAGGTTCATGAGGGTCTGGTGCTCGTACTCGGTCCCGACGAAGATCGACAGCGCCACGGCCGAGACATTCATCCGGATCGCTTCCTCGAAGGTCGTCGTGATCTCCTCATCCGCCAGCGACGGACCTATGATGCTCGTTCCTCCCGAGACCCTGAGCACGATCGGCGTCTGCGTCGCCGGGTCGACCGACGTTCTCAGCACGCCGCGCGTCGGCATGAGGGCGTCCGCGTAGGAGAGGAGCGGAGCGATCGTCGAGCGTGGGTTTTCGAGCTTCGACGTTGGCCCGAGGAAATAGCCGTGATCGACGGCGAGCATGACCGTATGCCCCGTCGCGGGCTTGATGATTCGCGCGAGCCTGTTCTGAAGTCCCCAATCCATCGAGGTCACCCCCTGAGTATCATCATTTCAGTATAAGTAGACGCGAACAATGAATATAGGCGCGCCCGGAGCGTGCCGTCAAGGCTCGATTTCGACCAGGCCTCCCTGCTGCGCGGGAGCGGCGCCCACGGAGGCGAAACGCTTCCTGAACGCGATCGCGTAGACTGCGACGACGAGAGCGACTCCCGCCAGCAAAAGGAAGGGAGTGTTGATACCCCACGCGTCCGACATGAACCCGGCGATGAATGTGAAGAGGGCGTTCCCGAAGATCTGGACGATCGCGTTCAGGCTGAACGCGGCGGTCCGGTTCTTCGGCTTCGCGACGCTCCCGACGAGCGTGAGGATCGCGGGAAAGGTGAGGAAGAGCGCCCACCCGAAGATCGCGAGAAATACGGCCGCGATCGGGATGCTCGTGTTGAGCGCGATCACGCACGTTGAGACGGCGGTGACTACGCATCCGACAATGATGGAGCCGTACCGTCCGAAGCGCTTCACGACTCTTCCGTACATGAGGCCGGCGCTGATGCCCGCCCCGATCCAGCAGCTGAGCACGAGTCCCGTGAGAGACATCGAGGCGCCGAGCCTGTGGTTGAGGAGGCTCGGCCCATAGGCGAGCGTGATGCCCCACGCAAGACCTGCGAGGAGCCCGGGGGGAATGAGGAAGCGCTGATCATAGATCGTTTCCCTCCACGAGACACGCTCCTCCTCTTCCGCGCCGAAGTCCCTGCCGTCTGCCGTCCCCCGCGAGATGACGAGCCCAGCGAGCGCCGCGGCGATGCAGAGAACTCCCCATATATAGATCGGTTTCGTCCAGCCGAACCTCTGCGCGAGGTATCCGGTTCCGAGGAACGCGGCGAAGACTCCGATGTCGCCGAAGGCGCTCTGAATGCCCATCGCGCGGTCGAAGTTCTTGCCCCGGAAGGTGTGGGTGACCCACGAAATCCCGACGGGATGGTAGACGCTCGATCCGATGCGCACGCCGACATAGAGGAGCACGAGCACGGCGTAGTTCCCCGAGAGCGGCGTCAGCAGCAGGAAGAGTCCCACGACGAGATCGTTCAGGACGAGGAGAGGGCGGTAGTGTCGTCCCTTGGCCCAATGTCCCACGAGAAAGTGGACGAAGATCGATGCGATGAGGCCGATGAGAATCATCGTGCCGATGTCGGCGTACTTTCTGATAAGGAAACCCTGTGTGTAGAGAATCGGGTAGACGGTCGGAAGCGCGACGAGCGATGCGTCGTTGCAAAGGTGGAACACTGATGCCGAGCCGAGTATTCTCTTCTCTTTCGAGTTCATCGCCCGCCCAATATACACGGAATCCGGGGATTATTCCAGCTATGGACTTGGGCACAGGCTTGGTCTATAGTTGGGGCTTCTCATTCCCGGGAGGCGCAATATGATGAAATCTCGTTCGATGGGTGCGATCCTCGCGGCTCTCATTATTATTCTCGGACTCATCGATGGAAGTCATTCCTCGAGCGCCGGGCCGCAGACCGCGCTCCGGATGCAGAAGGACACGGTCGGCTACGCGACGCGGCCGGATCAGGTCGAGGCACTCATCAGGCTCGTCGATTCGCTCGAGGCGCCCCGCTACGCCTCGAACGCCAAGGCCTTCCCCCTCATGAAGAAGAGGCCGATGATCGGCGCGATCTGCCCGCACGACGATTACCTCTACGCCGGGCGGGGCTACGTTCACGTCATGCGCGAGGTCAAGGCGCCCCGCGCGGTTCTCTTCGGCGTCTCGCACACGGCGCGCCGCCGCGGCATTCAGGGGAAGCTCATTTTCGAGGATTTCACCGCGTGGAAGAGCGCTTACGGAAATTGCCCGATATCGCCCCTCCGGAACGAGATTATCGCTGCGCTCCCGCCGGATCTCGTTCTCGTGAACGACACGATCCATTCGGAGGAGCACTCGCTCGAGGGCTTTCTCCCGATTCTCATGCACTACGTGCCCAAGGTCGAGATCGTGCCCATTCTCGTTACGAGACTGAGTGATCGCTTCGCGGGCGCAGCCGACACGCTCTCAACGGTCATTTCGAAAATCATCGAGAAAAATCACTGGAAGCTCGGCAGGGATATCGTGATCATCGCTTCCGCCGATTGCGTTCACTACGGCGACGAGGAGTGGGGCGGGCGCAACTACGCGCCATTCGGGGCCGGTCAGGAAGGATACGACAAGGGGGTCGCGCAGGATCGCGACGTTATCCAGTCGTCGCTCGTGGGGACGCTCTCGAACGAGAGAATCGGTGTCTTCCGCGAGAAAGTCGACGCCAACGACTTTCAGCAGCCCTACAAGATCACGTGGTGCGGGGTCTACTCGATACCGTTCGGCCTGAGCGTTCTCGAGCGCGTGGCGATGCGGACGATGGGGAAATCGCCGGAGGGCTTCATGCTCGTCTACGGCACGAGCGTGGAGCC
>DATCCP010000016.1:0-2968 GCA_036511215.1 Candidatus Krumholzibacteriaceae bacterium | reverse complement strand
AGCGTCAAGAGAAGGCCATTCTTGACCCTGGCCCTCGAGGAAAACGGCTTTTCTATCGAGCAGGAAATGGTCATCAAGTGCTTGAAGAAGGGTTACAGGATCCTCGAGGTGCCGAGTGTCGAGATGAAGCGACAATACGGTCGTTCCCACATTTCAAACTCGCATTTCTTCCATTATGCACGCTGCATAGTTAAGAACATGTTTACGTAGCGATCCGCCGCCGGGACCGTTTCCACCGACATTTCCCGACATTTTCTTGCGAACAACGCTTGACACATCTGTACCTTCCTGATATGCTGTGTATATACGATATGCACTGACTCCGGAGGCGGCCGTGTTCGTTGCGATTTCACACGAGAACCGCGATCCGCTTTACAAGCAGGTCACGGATCAGCTGCGCGACGCCATCGCGCGGGGGAGGCTCGCGCCCGGGGCGAGGCTTCCCTCCATACGCGTGATGGCGCGGGAGCTCGGCCTGAGCCCGATCACGGTCAAGCGCGCGTATGCCGACCTCGAGAGGGACGGCTGGATCATCACGCGCGCGGGGCTCGGCTCGTTCGCCGCCGGGACGCGCAGGGAGGCGCTCAGGAGGAGAAAGACGGGGGAGATTCGGGAGGAGATCAGGAGAATCGTGAAATCCGCCGAGACCTTCGGCATCTCGATCGCCGAGATCAGGCGCATCGTCGATGACGTCAAGGAAGGGCGGCGTTGAACAGCGATACAATCGGTGAGTGAAGGAGGCACGGCATGATTCAGTTCGATGACATGGCCGAAATGGAGCGAAGGGCGTCGATGTATTACGGGGATGGTCTCCTCGACATCGGCATCGGTATCGGTCTCCTCGTTCTCGGCTTCGGCATGATCTTCGGCGTCGGCGCGCTCGCCGTCGTCTACACGGCGATTCTGCTCTCGATCGTGAAGTCGGCGAAGCGGAGCGTCACGGTCCCCCGGATGCATCACCTCGACTTCGCTCCGGACCCCGGCGTGGAATCGAACCCCGGGCGCAGCAGGGCGGTCCTCGTCGCATCCCTCGGCGTGCTCCTCGCCCTCGGCGTGCTCGCCTTCTTCATGTCGCGGATAATCCCGGCGCGGATATCGGAGGGTCTGCGCGCGAACGGGATCGTCATATTCGGCGGGGCGCTCGCTGCGCTCTTCACGCTCATCGCGTGGGGAACGGCGACGAAGCGCCTATGCGTCTACGCCGCGATCTCGATGCTCGCGCTCGTCTTCGGATACTGGTTCAATCTAAGGGTGTCGTGGTACCTGATGATTCTCGGCGCCGTCCTCGTCACGTGGGGCGCGGCCGTCCTCGCGCGTTTCACGCGGGACTACCCGAGGTTCCACGGCCCGAACGGCAGAGCGTACCAGCGTACGTCCTGACGGAAACAGTCCCCGCAGTTCCGGCGGCCGTCCCGCTCATCTCTTCGATGTCCCCGTCCGCTCCCGGATCAACTCGAGACCGCGTTTCGCGTCTTCATTCGCCGCGTTGAGCTCGAGCGCGCTCCGGTACGTGCGTTCCGCCTCCGTCGTATCCCCGCGCGCGATGTAGACGTTCCCCAGACGAGCGTAGTAGCCCGAAACGCCGGTCGGCGTGTCGCTCGCCGCCGGCATGTTCGAAAAAAAGGCGAGGACCGCAAGGGCGGCGAGCGAAAGCGCAAGCTCCGCCGCGCGCCGGTCACGTGCAAGCACAGCGAGCTCGACGACCGCCGCGCCGGCAAAGGGAACGAGAGACACGACCACCGGCAGCCGGTACCGGGAGAGCACGTAGAAGAGGAGCGCCGTGAGAAGGTACGCGAGGACGACGCCGTAGAGAAGCCACAGACGGCGCCACCTCGCGCTCGTGAGAAATATGCCGAGGAGCCCGAGCGGCGCGATGATTCCGAACGTGAGGAGCGGCATATGAAGGACACCCGGAAAGCGCCGGTGGAAGTATAGGTTCTCGACGTTCGCGCGCTCATACGCGTTCCAGAAGAACAGGAATTTTCTCCAGACGAGGGTGCCCCAGGCGCGCGGATTCCCGCGGATGTAGCTGAGCCCCGCCCGCAGCCAAAAATTCGAGACTTCCGTCTGCGAGAGCGTCCGTCCGGATTCCGACGATGCGATTCTCGCCATGTTGACCGACTGCTCTTCCGGGGTTCCGCCCAGCGGTACGCCCCGGTAGATCGGGGCCTGGTAGAAGCCGTTCGCGCGCGGGTTGTTTCCATAATAGAAGTTCATTCCCCCTCCCGCCGTGAGGGGGAGAAGCTCCCCCGTGCGGACGGCGTTTCTGATCGTGACGGGAGCGAGCGCGATGATGATCCCGAGGGCGAGGATCAGCGAGCCCCGCAGAAGGCGCGGGAGCGCGGACTCCGTCGGCCGCCCGGCGAGCGTCCCCGCATCCGTCGGCCGCCCGGCGAAGTGGATGTGAAGGAGCGCGAAGGGAACAAGAAGAAACGTCGGCGGACTGGCGGCTCCGGCGACACCGAGGGTAACGCCGGCGAGGAGGAGCCTCGCGGCGCCCGGCCGCCTCTCGGTGAAAAGCACCGCGATGAACAGAACGTTCAGGAACACAATGATCGTCGCGGGGAGGAGCAGTCCTTCGTAGAAGATGAGCGGCGCGTAGAACGCGGCGAAGAGCCCCGCGAGGATAGCGGCGGCGGACGATCTGAAGATCCGCCGCGCGCAGAGCATGATGAGACCGCATGAGGCCGTGCCGATAAGGGCCTGCGCGATCCGGACCGCGGCGAGGTTCGGCCCGAACGCCCGGTAGAGGAGCGAGAGGAACGACGGATAGAGGCTCGCCTGCATAAAAATCGTCGGCCCCGGATCGCCGCCGAACGCGAGCGCGCGGGCCCAGCGGTCGTACGTGGCGGCGTCGAGCTGAAGATCCGATGCGAGCGGATTGAAGCGCTGCGTGAAAAAGACGTGGAACGCCCGCAGCGCGAACGCGATCGCGATGACGACCCACGCGCCGCGCGCGGCCCAGGAG
>DATCCP010000015.1:0-5373 GCA_036511215.1 Candidatus Krumholzibacteriaceae bacterium | reverse complement strand
TCGATGCGATTGAGGTAGTAGTACGTGGAGCCTTGCGCCTCGTCCTCCCAATCGGAAATGTTGACGTAGATCTTGCCGGCCGGCTCGTAGCCGTAGAACCCGGTGATGGGGCCGTACACGGCCTCGGCGGCCGCGGCGGCCTCCGCGGCGTAGCTGTCGAGACCCTCGCGATACTGGATTTGGAAGTGCGCGGTCGAAATCGTCCGCCACGGTATTTCGGATTGATTCCAGGCGTGCGCCAAAGCAGGCACGAGCAGAATACAGAGGAGACCCACGCCGAAGGCTTTTCGATGCATATGACGGATACGCTCCCTCCTCCCGGAGAGAAGCGCTGGCATGGAATGAGTATACACCATGGAATCGCGGGATTCTATTCCTAAGTGAGCCTCGATCCGGTCGGCCCGTCCCCCGCGAGCGCCCCCCTTCACGACCGCCCCGCCGCTCCGATGGACCTGTATTGATACCGCGCCCTGCAGGTCCCCTCGCTCGAGACCATGCAGGGGCCGTACGGGTTCCGCGGAGTGCATTCGCCCCCGAACAGCGGGCACGCCTCGGGCTCCGCCTCGCCGAGAATCACGAGGTTGCACCGGCAGCCGGGGCGCACGTCGACCGTTTCGCCCCGATCTTGGAGATCGAACCGCTTGGCGGCATCGAGGCGCTCGAACTCGCGCTTGAGAACGAGACCCGACCGCGGAATCGTGCCGATGCCGCGCCACGGCACGTCCGCCTCCTCGAAGACCCGCTCGATCGCCGCGCGCGCCCGCGGATTCCCGTCCTCGTGCACAACCCGTCCGTACTGATTCACCACGACTCCCTTGCCTCCCCGCGCCGTCTGGAGGAGAAGCTCGTGCACGGCCCGGAGAACGTCGAGCGGCTCGAATCCGGCGATGACTCCCGGGATGCCGAACTCTTTCTCGAGGAACGCGTAGCCCGCGCGGCCTATGATCGCGCTCACGTGTCCCGGGAGCACAAAACCGTCGACCGCACCCGCGCTTCGCTCGAGAAGAAACCTGAGCGCGGGAGGAATCACGCGCATCGAGGGCACGATCGAGAAATTGTCGGGGAGGTCGCCTGCGAGCGAGGCCGCGATCGGTGCCGCCGTCGTCTCGAATCCGATCGCCATAAAGACGACCTCGAGCCCGGGGTTGCGCCGGGCGATCTGAACGGCGTCGAGCGGGGAATAGACCACTCGCACGTCGCACCCTTCCGCCCTCGAGCGTTCAAACGAGCTCGTCGATGCGGGAACGCGCAACATGTCCCCGAAGGTCGCGACGACGGTGCCCTCCCGGCGGGCCGCCTCGAGCGCACGGTCGATATCCCGCGCGGGGCATACGCACACGGGGCACCCGGGACCCGCGATGAGCCGTACGCCTTCGGGAAGGATCGAGCGCAAACCGGCCCGCGCGATCGTGTGCTCGTGCGTTCCACACACGTGCATAAGCGTCACGGGCCTCTCGAGGCGCACGCCCCTGATCTCGCGCGCCAGGGCGCCCGCGAGCGAGGCGTCGCCGTATTCCATGAGATGCGCCGGGTCCGTCACGAGGCGTCTTCCTTCCTGCCGGCCCGGTACACCTGCCGCAGAAGCTCGAGCGTCTCGAGCGCCTCCTGCGTGTCGAGCCGTTCAATCGCGTAACCGGCGTGGATGAGAACGTAATCCCCGATCGACGCCCCCTCGAGGAGGTCGAGACGTATCTGCTTCCGTATGCCGCCGCTCTCGGCGACGGCGTCGTTCCCGTTTTTCTCGATGATCATCATGGGGATTCCAAGGCACATCAGCGTCTCCTCGAGGATGCGACGCAGCCGTCGATCCACGCGATCCAGCGGTCGATCCCGGCGCCCGTCGTACACGAGAGCTCGATGATATCGAGCGCGGGATTGATTTCGCGCGCTTCGCGCCGCGCCTTTGCGACGTCGAACGACACGTGCGGCAGCAGGTCGATCTTGTTGAGGAGGAGCAGGCGCGACTCCCTGAACATGAGCGGGTACTTTTTCGGTTTGTCGTCCCCCTCTGCGACGCTCAGGAGCATGACGCGCGCGTCCTCCCCGAGATCGAACTCCGCCGGACACACGAGATTCCCGACGTTCTCGATGAAGAGGAGATCGATCGCGTCGAGATCGAGCCGGTGGAGCGCCGAATGGACCATCGCCGCGTCGAGATGGCAGACGCCTCCCGTTTCGATCTGATAGACGGGGATCCCGAGCGTCGCGATCCGCTCCGCGTCGGTCGTCGTCTGGATGTCCCCCTCGATCACCCCGACCGAGTATCTCTCCTTGAGGAGGGGAATCGTCCTGAGGAGAAGCGACGTTTTGCCGGCGCCGGGAGCGCTCATCACGTTGAGCGAGACAATCCCGCGCCCGGCGAGCTCCCTGCGGTTCTCCTCCGCGACGCGCTCGTTCTCTCCCCTGAGGTCCTCCCCGACACGTATCTCGTGCATGACAGAACTCCTTCGCTCTCCGCTATGCGTCCGCGGCCTCGGCATCCGCCGCGGCATCGCGGACGAGAATATAGTCGACCTCCATCTCCCTGCCTCCGAGGATCTCGACGTCGGAAGCGCCGCACGATCCGCAGATGAACACGAAATCCCGCGGATGCGCCTCGGCCCCACAGCCTCTGCACCGGACACGGAGAGAAACCGTTTCTATCTCGAGCTCCGCCCCCTCCGCCGCCGTTCCCTTCGCCATGACGTCGAATGCGAAGCGCAGGGCATCCGCGTTCACGCCTGACATTTCACCGATCCGCAGATGAACGAGGCTCACGGGGCTTCCACCCTGATCGGCGGCGGCCTTTCCGACGATCGCGAGGAGATTCTGCATCAGGGAAACCTCATGCACCCGCGTTCCTCCTGTCGGAGAGAGGGATCGATATCCGCTCACACGCCTCACCCGTGATCTCCCCGGCAATCTCGCTCACGAGCGCCGGGATGACCCCCGATACCGGCCCGGTGCACCCCTCCCCGAGGGTCAGGGCATCCTGCACCTGCACCCCAAAGATAACCACTTCACGAGGCATGCGAAACTCCAAACGCCTCCCGAGCTCGAGCGCCGTTACGAGATCGATGTCGTGAAACGAGGCGAGGCGCGGCGTGATACGGATATCCCCGGGCGTCATCCTGAATACGGATCCGGGCTTCTCGCCGTCGAGCTGGATGGCGTCGACGATGAACGCCCGGTCGTAGCCCTTCAGAATCTCGATGAGATCGAGGCCGGCGAGCTCCGCTTCCCGTACGTCAGCGGCGCCCCGGAGGCATCCCGCGAGCGACCGCGCGACGTATATGCCGACGCCGTCGTCGCACAGAATCGTATTGCCGAGCCCCAGAACCAGTGTTTTCACGTCAGTGGAGTCCTGCTGCGCACGCGGGCGGCTCTATCGGGAAACCGTCCGGATCGTTTCCCCTCGAGCATTATGGATTTCGATCGTTATCGGCATCTGGCCGGGGAGGCTGTGGGTCGCGCAGCTGAAACACGGATCGTAGATCCGAAACGCCATCTCGACCATGTTGAGGAGACCTTCCTTGACCTCGCCCCGCGCGTTGACGAATTTCCTGGCGGCCTTCTTCACCGCCATGGAGATCGGAGCGTTGTTGTTCGTCGTTCCCACGATGAGGTTCGCCTTCGTCACGATGCCCCGCGAGTCGGTCACGTAATGGTGGGTGAGCGTTCCCCGCGGCGCCTCGACGATGCCGATCCCTTCGGACGGTGTCGTCGACGGAATAACGCGGACGTTCGGGTCGAGGATCTCCTCGTCTTTCACCAGTTCCGCAATCCGCTCCGCTGCGTACAGGAGCTCTATCAATCGCGCCCAGTGCATCGCCATGAGCTTGTGCACCGGTTTGCGGCCGAACGTGGCGAAGAGCCTCTCGTACGCGGCCTGCGCCTTCGGCGTGGCCATACCTTCCGCCGCGTTGAACCGGGCGAGCGGGGCCGCCTGATAGATCGACGTGCCGTTTCCTTCCTTGAACCCCTGCCATCCCAGTTTCTTGAGATATGGGAACTTCAGATACGTGTACGGCTCGACGTGTTCCGCGACGTGCTCGAGGTATTCCCCCTCCCGGTAGCGATCGATCTCGGCGCCCTCGGGATTCACGACGCGCACCGTTCCGTCGTAGAACGTGACGCGATTCTTGTCGTCGACGAGCCCCATGTAGTTCGTGACGAGCTCGTACGCGTCGCCGAGGATGAGATCGAGGTATGCCTTGTTCTTGAGCACGAGGTCGTCGAAAAGCTTGAGCCCGAGCTCGCCGAACTGGATGAGACCGGGCACGAACGCCTTGATTTTCTCCAAGTCCTCCGGCGCGAGCGCGCGGGTCACGCCCCCGGGCAGGTTCCACACGGGATGCGTCGCGCGCCCCCCGATCATCTGTTGAATCAGCTGCGTGATCTCGCGCTGGCGGATGACCTCTCTGCCGATGTCGATGCCGACCTTGTTGATGAGCCCGAGAATGTTCCTCTCGGCCGGGGGCGCATCGGGTCCCACGACGAAATCGGGAGCGGCGAGCGCATAGAAATGCGCCGTGTGGCTGTGCATGAAATGCGCCATGTAGTAGAGCTCGCGCAGCTTCGCCGCAGCTGCCGGAATCTTCACCTTGTATACTGCATCTACGGCCTTACCCGAGGCCATGTGGTGCGCGGCCGGTCAAACTCCGCAGATGCGCGTCACGACCCGCGGGATCTCCTCGACGGGAAGACCTTCGACGAACTTCTCGAATCCCCTCAGCTCGGGGATCTGCAGGAACGCGTTGTCGACGCTTCCCTCGTCGTTCAAGAAGATCATGATCTTCCCATGCCCCTCGAGGCGTGTGATCGGGTCGATCGCGATGCGCTTCATTCTTTCCTCCTCCTCAGCATCGAAGAAGCGAGGCTGAACCGGTGGAAGGTCCTCAGTGGATCAACGACCGAATCCAGCACCGCATTGATGGCGGCTTCCTCTTTCGGCTCGATGACGGACGCGAGCGCGCTCAGCATCTTTATCCCCTGATCCGCCACGTCGTCGAGCGGCCCGTAGCAGCCGCGGCACGGGGTCCACGATTTGATGCAGCGCGAACCGCATCCCGACCTCGTCGCCGGGCCGAGACAGATGAACCCTTGCTCGAGAAAGCAGGTGTCCGCGTCCGGAAGCTTCTCGTGCGTACGGTAGATATGCGTAATGGTCTTCTCGCCCTTCTTGCGCGGGCACTCCTCGCAGAGAGCCCGGTCCCCCGCGCCGATCACGGCCCCCTTCTTCGGGAGCATATCGTCCCAGATGAGTCCGAGGGCCGAGTATATCTGCAGCGACGCCGGGGGGCAGCCGGGAATCGTGTAGTCGACGTCGACCACCTGCGAAAGCGTCTTTACGGTGTTGTAGAGCCGCGGGAGCTCGAGATCGTATCCGGGCCC
>DATCCP010000014.1:0-2104 GCA_036511215.1 Candidatus Krumholzibacteriaceae bacterium | reverse complement strand
CGGCTTCCGAGTTCGGGGGAAACAACCCGTTTGGAGGAATCGACATCTCGAAGACGAGGTGCGCCCGGAGTACGGGACGAGCTGGTCCCTCTATCGACCGCTCGTGACGGTGAACCCGCGGCACCGGAAGATCTCCGGCGGCCATCGGAAAACCGGCGTGTTCCTCGCGCGGCCGCTCGCGGGGCGCACGGTGCGCCGCGAAGAGCTCTCCCCTCTCAATCTCGCGGCCACGGTGCTCGACGTTCTCTCCGATGGAGCGCCCGGCGAGCCGCGGCCGCCGCTGCCGGCCGGCATCACGGGAACGAGCTTCCTCGAGAGGCATTGACAGGCACGGGGCTTTTTCATACAGTTAGCGACGCATTCAGGCACGTTGAACCGACGCAGGCACGGAGGAACCCAGTATGATCGACGGTGTGACAGTAGTGAAGCTCAAGGTTATTCCCGACGAGCGCGGCCGCCTCATGGAGATGATGCGGAGCGACGAGGGCGATTTTCTCAAGTTCGGCCAGGTGTACATGACGACGGCGTATCCCGGCGCGGTCAAGGGGTGGCACTACCACAAGAAGCAGCACGACAACATGGTCGTCGTCGCCGGCATGATGAAGATCGTTCTCTACGACCAGCGGACCGGGTCATCCACCCGCGGTGAGATCAACGAGATTTTCGCGGGCGTGCACAACCCCGTGCGCATTCACATCCCCCCCGGCGTCTGTCACGGTTTCAAGTGCATCTCCTCCGAAGAGGCGCTCGTTATCAATACGCCGACCGAGGTCTACCGGTACGACGATCCCGACGAGTTCCGGATCGACCCGCACTCGAAGGAAATCCCGTACGACTGGAGCCGCAAGGATCGCTGATCCCCTCCCGGGAGCAACGCATGGACAAAGTCTACATCACGGGCGTGAAGGGGATGCTTGGGAGAGCCGCCGTTCCGCTCTTTCGATCGCGCTACGAGGTGTTCCCTGCCGACCTGACGGAGACCGATATCTGCGACGCCGCGGCGATCATCGAGGACATCTGCCGCCTGAAGCCGAGGTTCGTCCTCCATTTCGCCGCGATGACGGACGTCGACGGGTGCGAGGCGAATCCCGATGAGGCGTACCGCGTCAACGCTCTCGGTACGAGAAACGTCGCCCTCGCGTGCCAACGGTGCGATGCCGTCATGGCGTATATCGGCACGGGGATGGTGTACGACGGGCGCAAGGAAGAGCCCTACGTCGAGTCCGACCCCGTCGCTCCGGTGAACGTCTACGCCCGCTCGAAGTACGACGGCGAGCTCATGATGCGGGAACTCCTCTCCCGTTTCTATGCCTTCTATGCATGCTGGCTCTTCGGTGGGGGCGCCGCCGACAAGAAGTTCGTCGCGAAAATAATAGAACGCGCGCGGGGAAGCGCCGAGCTCAAGGTCGTGAACGACAAGTTCGGCTCCCCCACGTATACGAATGATCTCGCGAAGGGAATCTTCGATTTTCTCGAATCAGGTCTTTACGGGAAGTATCACTGCGCGAACACGGGCTGCGTGAGCCGCTTCGAGATGTCCCGGGAGATACTGAAGGCAGCGGGAATCACGAATTGCCGCCTCGTACCCGTGTCGTCGGATGAGTTTCCCCTCCCCGCCCCGCGCCCCCGTATGGAAGCCCTGCGCAACTACAATTTCGAGCGCCTCGCTCGAACGCCCATGCGGAGCTGGAAAGAAGCTCTCGACGAATACGTCGCGACGACGTTCGCGTAAGATCCCTCAATCGAGCTTGTTCGCGCCCGTCTCCGCGACGAGGTTCGTCGCCCGGCACAGCGACTCGAACGTCCCCGCGTCGGTCCACCACCCGTCGAGAACGTCCCACGTGAGCTCCTGACGCGCGATGTAGGCGTTGTTGACGTCGGTGATCTCGAGCTCTCCCCGCGCGGACGGTTTGAGCGTCTTGATGATCTCGAAGACGCGGCCGTCGAACAGGTAGATGCCCGTGACGGCGTACCGCGAGGCGGGCCGTTTCGGTTTCTCCTCGATCCTGACGACCCGGTCCCCCTCGAGCACGGGGACCCCGAACCGCTCGGGATCGGGGACCTCCTTGAGGAGGATCTTTGCGCCGCTCTTCTGCTCAAGGTA
>DATCCP010000013.1:0-8416 GCA_036511215.1 Candidatus Krumholzibacteriaceae bacterium | reverse complement strand
GCCGTCGGACGCCCGGTGGACGGGATTTCTCATCATGCCGGTCATCGGGCTCGCCGCGGCGACCCTGGCCTCGACGATTCTCTGGTCCGTCAATCTCCGGCCCGAGAGCTCGTTCGTCGGCGACACGATCGTCACGCTCTATATCATGACGATCCCCGCGATCGCGCTCATCATCGGCGGGAGCGCCTCCGGCAACCCGCTCGGCGCCTTGGGCTCCGCCCGCGAGATGAAGCTCCTCTTCGCGTACGAGCTCCCGCTCGCGATCGCCTTCCTGACGACGATCGTGAAGGTGGGGAGCTTCTCCTTCGAAAAGGTCCTCATGTACCAGCAGTACAACGGTGCCATGCTCGGGAGCGTCTCCGGCGTGCTCGCCTTCGTCGTCGCGATATTCTGCGCCCAGGCGAAGCTCGGATTTCTCCCGTTCGACATCGCCGAGGCGGAGACCGAGATCGCGGGCGGAACGCATATCGAGTATTCGGGCGCCCCGCTCGCCGTCGTGCGGCTCAACACGGCGGTCATGTATCTCGTCGTGCCGCTCTTCATCATCACGATGTTCTGGGGAGGCGTCAATTTCACGGGGTGGAGGATTCTCACCTCTGTCCTCAAGTACGTATGCGTAGTCGTCATCATGGTTCTCATCAAGAATACAAACCCGAGGATCAGAATCGATCAAGCGGTCCGCTTTTTCTGGGGGCCGATGTTCGCGCTGGCGGGCATAGCGATGATCCTCGCGGTCATCGGATACTAGGAGGCCGGGACAATGTCGCTCGCGCTCAAAGCTCTGAAGAAATCGCCCTGGGTCTTCCACGTGAACACGGGCGCGTGCAACAACTGCGACATCGAGATCCTCGACTGCCTCACGCCGCGGTTCGACGTCGAGCGCTTCGGCGTCATCCTCGTCGGCAGCGTCCGGCACGCCGACGTGCTCCTCATCAGCGGGCCCGTCACGCAGAACATACTCCCGCGGCTGAAGCGCCTCTACGAGGCGGCGCCGCGGCCGATCAAGGTCGTCGCGTTCGGCGCCTGCGGCTGCAGGTGCGGCATCTTCCGCGACGCGTACAACACGGTCGGGCCGATCGACAAATACATACCGGTGGACGCCTACATCCCGGGGTGCCCGCCGAAACCGGAGACGATCATCTCCGGCATCGTCAAGGTCCTGAACCAGCTGTAAGAGAGACGGATATGGAACGAGAAGAAGTAAAGAAACGGATCGCGGACAAGTTCGGCTCGAAGGTGCGGATCGCGGAGCGTTCGCCGAAGCGGGTCTTCGTGTACGCGGAGAACGAGATCTGGGTGGAGCTCGCCCACTTCCTGTTCGACGATCTCGGCGCCCGCTACGACACGGGCTGCGCCGTCGACGACCGCGACGGGGTCGAGGTCATGTTCTTCTTCCCGTTCGACCGGGAGCATTTTTTTCTAACGATAAAGACGTTCGCCGCCAAGCCCAACCCGACGCTCAACTCGATCACGTCCGTGTGTCCGGGCGCCAAGTGGATCGAGCGCGAGATGTTCGAGATGTACGAGGTCAATTTCCGGAACCATCCCGATCTTCGGCCGGTCCTGCGCGCCGACACGCGCCCGGCGGATTACTTCGCGGCGAAACGAGAGGTCAAGGACGAGCATGAGACGGTCCGGCAGCGCGACGACGGCGACGCCCGCGCGGACGAGGTGGCGGGACGGCCGCCGAAAGGCACGAATCCCTGAGGTGACGCGGAATGGTTAAGAAAATCCCGATCGGCCCGTTCCATCCGATCCTCGAGGAGCCCGAGTTCTTCGAGCTCCACGTGGACGGGGAGCGCGTGGTCGGCATCGATATGACGATCGGGTGGAGCCATCGCGGGATCGAGCTCCTTTCCGAGCACAAAACGTGGGACCAGGTGCCGTTCCTCGTCGAGCGCATCTGCGGCATCTGCTCGTGCTCGCATCCGTACGCGTACGTGAAGGCGGTCGAGGACCTGTGCCGGATCGAGGTGCCGCCGCGGGCGCAGTTTATCCGCTGCATCGTCGCCGAGCTCGAGCGGCTCCACAGCCACCTGCTCTGGACCGGCCTCGCCGGGCACTTCCTCGGCTACAACACGGTCTTCATGTGGACGTGGCGTTTCCGCGAGCCGCTCCTCGACGTGCTCGAGGCGGTCACCGGCAACCGCAACCACTACGCGGTGATGAAGCCGGGCGGCGTCCGGCGCGACATTCCGCAGGAAGAGATTCCGAATATCCTCAAGCTCCTCGACGAGCTCGAAAAGAACAATCATATGCTCACGAACGCGATTCTCGACGACCCCGTCATCCACGCGCGCACGAAGGGGGTCGGCGTTTTCAACAAGGACCAGTGCCGGCTCTACGGGGCGCTCGGCCCCACGGCCCGGTCGGCCGGGCTCGACATCGACGACCGCCGCGATCACCCGATCGACGCCTACGACAAGGTGAGCTTCAACGTGATTCTGTGCGAGCACGGCGACGTCTTCGACAAGGCGGTCGTCCGGCAGCTCGAGAACTTCGAATCGATCAAGATCATCCGGCAGTGCCTCAGGATGCTCGAAGGCACGAAGCCGGGGGAGATCTGCACGGAGATACACGAGGTGCCGCCGGGCGAAGGGATCGGCGTCTACGAGGCGCCGCGCGGCGAGGTGCTCCACTACGTACGCTCGAACGGCGGCAACATGCCGATCCGGCACCGGGTGCGCGCGCCGAGCTTCAACAACATTCTCACGAACGAGCTGAGCGTCCTCGGCAACACCGTCTCCGACGCGGGTCTCATCACGGCGGCGGTGGACCCGTGCTACTCGTGCACGGAGCGCGTCGGGATCGTCGACCGCGCGAGCGGCGAGCGGCGGATCGTCACGGAGGCCGACCTCGTGAGGCTCAGCCAGGAGAAAACGGAAGAGATCAGAAAAAGGTTTGCCGCTCTCAAAGGGAACGGCTAGACTACCGTATTTGGAGTCGAAAGAATGCACGAACTGTTGTATCCAATTGTAATTCCTGCGGTTGCGGGGATCATCCCGCTCTTCGTCCCGCGCAGGGGGAAGCTCGCCGCCGGGCTTGTGGCGCTTGCGGCCGCCGGCTACGTGCTGCTGCGTTCGATCGCGCTCTACGGCGCGGGCGACGTCTCTTACTCCGTGAAGCTCTTCACGCTCGCCGGGACGCTTCCCATCGATTTCGCGCTCAGGCTTTACGGGTTCAGCGCGTTTCTCCTCCTTTTCATCGCGATCTTCGCCGTCCTCTCGATCGTCTACTCCCTCGGCTACCTCTGGAAGAGGGACACGGCGAGCATATACTACTCCTTTATCCTGTGGACTCTCGCCGCGGCGGCCGGGGCGGTGCTCGCGGACAATCTCCTCATTCTCCTCATCTTCTGGGAGGCGCTCACCGCGATTCTCTTTTTCCTCGTGAACATGGGGGGCAAGGATCACGAGAAGGGCGCCGCGAAGGCGTTCACGATACTCGGCCTGAGCGACGCGGCGATGCTGCTGGGCATCGTGCTCGTCTGGGCGCAGGCGGGAACGCTCACGATCTCGAATCTATCGATATCGACCACCACGCCCCTCGGCGTCGTCTCCTTCATCCTCCTCTTCGTCGGCGCGATCACGAAGGCGGGCGCGATACCCTTCCACTCGTGGGTGCCCGCGATCGCGATCTCGACGCCAGCCTCGATCATGGCGCTTCTTCCGGCCGCGCTCGACAAGCTCCTCGGCATCTATCTCCTCGCGCGCATCGCGCTCGATATATTCGCGATCCAGCCGGGCACGCCGCTGTCGATGCTCATGATGATCGTGGGGGCCGTGACGATCATCTTCGCCGTGTTCATGGCGCTCGTTCAGCACAATCTCAAGAAGCTTCTCTCGTTCCACGCGGTGAGCCAGGTCGGATACATGGTGCTCGGCGTCGGAAGCGGGATCCCGATCGCCATCGTCGGCGGTCTCTTCCATATGCTCAACAACGCCATCTACAAGAGCGGGCTCTTCTTCGGCGCCGGCGCGATCGAGAAACGCGCGGGCACGACCGAGCTCGAGGATCTCGGAGGGCTCGCGAGGCTCATGCCGGTCACGTTCATCACGATGGCGGTGGCGTCGCTGTCGATCTCGGGAGTGCCGCCGTTCAACGGGTTCGCGTCGAAGTGGCTCATCTACCAGGGGATGCTCGAGAGCCGGCACGTCGTGTTTCTCATCGTCGCGATATTCGGCAGCGCCCTGACGCTCGCCTCCTTCGTGAAGGTGCTCCATTCGGTGTTTCTCGGGCGGCGCCCCGAGCGCCTCGAGAAGGTCAAAGAGGTGGATTTCTCGATGCAGCTCCCGATGGTGTTCCTCGCGATTCTCTGCGTCCTTTTCGGGATCTTCGCCTCGTACCCGCTCGAGAAGTTCATCGTGCCGGTCGTGACGGGGGGCGGCGCCGTGCGGGTCGTCTCCGGCGCAATCGCGACGATCCCGACGGGGGGCTTCTGGAACCCCGGCGCGGCGACGGCCCTCATCGTCGTCGGGGTGATCCTCGGGCTCCTCATTTACGCGTTCAGCAGCATCAGCGCGTACCGCATCGACGAGAATCCCTGGATCGGCGGCAACGTCATGAACAACGAAGAGATCCGCTACCCCGGAACGCAGTTCTACCGGACGATCACGGAGGATCTCGGGCCGGGGATCAAGGCGATGTTCGAGGACGGCGAAAAGGGCGCCCTCGACGGATACAACCTCTTCGGCAAGATGGGCGACAGCTTCGTCCAGGTGCTCAGGATGCTTCACAACGGATTGCTCTCGACGTACCTCGCGTGGATCGTGATCGGGCTCGGGGTGCTGTCGTTCATATTGATCTTCAAACTGTAGCGGCGAGGCAACCGGATGATTGACACGTTTCTCTTCGTTCTTCTGATCTTCATGATCGTCGGCTCCGCTATCGCCATCGAGACAAAGAACATGCTCTCGTCCGTGATCTCGTGCGGCATCGTCGGCGCGGCGGTCAGCGTCGCGTTCCTCATGCTCGGCGCGCCCGACATCGCGATCACGCAGGTGGTGGTGGAGGTACTCATCCTCGTGATCCTCATCCGCGCCACCATTACGATCGATAATACCGCCATCGAGGTGCACTGGGACACCTTCGCGGTCGTCTCGAGCCTCATATTTTTCGGTCTCTTCCTCGTGTTCGCGTTTCTCGCGGTGCAGGATCTGCCCCGCTTCGGGCATCCGATCATGAAGGTGTCGCAGCAGTACCTGGAAACGGCGCTCCAGAAGACCGGCGCGGCCAACGTCGTTTCGAGCGTCGTCCTCGATTTCAGAGGCTTCGACACGCTCGGCGAGGCGAGTGTCCTCTTCGTTTCGATCCTCGGGGCCTTCGTGATCCTGCGGCGCCACGGCCGCAAGCGGCGCTCCGAGGAAGACACCGAGAAGGTCGGCATTCTGTCGGAAGAGGAGATTCGCGAGGACTACGAGGAGTTCAGGGAGTAACGTATGGCGACGAAACCGGATCTCATGATGAACGACAGCCAGAAGGGCATGACCCTGATCGTCAAGACGGTCGTCCGTTTCGCGATCGGGATCATCTTCATGTTCGGCTGGTACATCATCGTCTACGGGCACCTCACGCCGGGCGGAGGCTTCGCGGGCGGCACGATCCTCGCGTGCGGGTACGTCATCCTGACGCTCGCGTTCGGGAAGGATCTCGCCCTCCGCAAGATGAGCGACATGGCGGCCTCGATCATCGACAACAGCTGCGCGCTGCTCTTCGTTCTCATTCCGATCGTCGGGTTCGCGTTCGGGTCCTTCTTCCTGAACTTCCCGCCGCACGGAAAGCCGTTCAATCTCGTCAGCGCCGGCTTGATCCCGCTGTACAACATCATCATCGGGCTCAAGGTGACGTCGTCCTTGTTCGCGATATTCGTCGCGCTCTCGATATTCGGCCGGTTCGTGTCGAAGCTCGTGGAAGAGGCGGAAGAGGAAGAATAGGAAAGGGAGTCACAGGCGATGGTCCTCTATTTTCTGACACTCGTGCTCTTCGTGATGGGCGTCTATTGCCTCATCGCAAAGAAGAACATCATCAAGAAGATCATCGGGCTCACGATCACGGACTACGCGATCAACCTGTTCATCATTCTCATCGGCTACCGCGCCAACGGCATCGCGCCGATTCTGTTCAAGAACATGACGATGAAGGAGCTCTCCGAGCAGGGAGTCGATCCGCTGCCGCAGGCGCTGGTCCTCACCTCCATCGTGATCGGCCTCGGCGTGCTGTCCCTCATGACGGCCATATGCCTGAGGCTGTACGAGAAATACAAAACGTTCGACATGGGCGAGATCAACAGGCTCAAGGGATAGAGAGGATCGAAACGCAGTGTCCATGCAGACGGCATATCCGCTGTTCAGCGTGCTCCCGCTCGCGGCGGCCTTTTTCAACCTTCTCGTGACCAAGCTCAACAAGAAGGTGGCCGATTACATCGCCTTCGTCGTGACCGGAACGCTCGCCGTCATGGCGGTGCTGACGGTTTTCGAGGCGCCGTTCGCCTACCGGGTGGGCGGGTTCCCCGCCCCGTGGGGCATCCTCCTCATCTCGGACGGGCTCAGCTCCCTCACGCTCGTCATCATCAACGTGATCGCCTTCCTCGCGGTCATCTACTCGACAAAGTACATGACGATGTACACGGCGAAGCCGAAGTACTACTCCCTCCTTCTCCTCATGATCGCGGGGATGAACGGCGTCGTTTGCACGGGGGATCTCTTCAACCTCTTCGTGTTCCTCGAGGTGGCGTCCTTGGCCTCCTACGCGCTCGTCGGGTTCGGGTGCGAGCACGAGGAGCTCGAGGCGTCCTTCAAGTATCTGATTCTCGGAGAGGTCGCCAGCACCGCCATCCTCTTCGGCATCGCGTTTCTCTACTCCATGACGGGCACCCTCAACATGCCCGACCTCGCGCGGCAGCTCGAGATCGTCGGGATCAACAAGGCGGTGGCCTTCGTCATCGCGCTCTTCATCATGGGCTTCGGCCTCAAGGCCTCGACGGTGCCGTTCCACGCGTGGCTGCCCGACGCGCACCCGAGCGCGCCGGCGCCCATCTCGGCGATGCTCTCGGGCGTGCTCATCAAGGCGATCGGCGTCTACTCGATCGCGCGGGTCATGTTCGACGTCGTCGGCCCGAACGCGATGGTCTCGACCATTCTCATGTTCCTCGGCGCGCTGTCGATGGTGGTCGGCGTCTTCCTCGCCGTCGGCCAATCCGACATCAAGCGGATGCTCGCGTACCATTCGATCAGCCAGATGGGCTACGTGATGATCGGGCTCGGACTCGGCCTCAATCCGAACGTGCCGGCGCTCGTCGCCGCGATGGCGCTCTTCGGCGGGATCTATCACTTCGTGAACCACGCGGTGTTCAAGTCGCTCCTCTTCCTGTGCGCGGGATCCTTCGAGTTCCGCACGGGGACGAGGAACCGCTACGAGATGGGCGGGCTCATCCGCAAGATGCCGGTGACGAGCACGGCCTGCTCGATCGCGTCGCTCTCGATTTCCGGGGTGCCTCCCTTCAACGGGTTCTGGAGCAAGCTGATCATCATCGTCGCGCTCGTGCAGGCCGGCTACTATATCTACGGCGGGATCGCGGTTCTCGTCGCCTTCGTGACGCTCGTGTCGTTCATCAAGCTGCAGCGGTTCGTGATCTTCGGGCAGCTCCCGGCGCGCTTCGCCGCCCTCAAGGAGTCGCCGTTCGCGATGACGTTCCCGCTCGTGGTGCTCGCGATCCTCTGCCTCGGGCTCGGTCTCGCGTATCCGTTCCTCGATCACAGCGTGCTGCAGGCGGCACGGAACGCGCTTCTCGACAAGCTCTCGTACATGGGATACATTCTCGGCGGGTGAGAGATGAAACGGTTCATTCATTTCTTCATTATCTACGCGATCTGGATTCTCTTGACGTGGTCGTTCACGCTCCAGGAGCTCCTCGCCGGCGTCGTCATTTCGCTCCTCGCCGAGCTCCTGCTCGGGGACATTTTCCCGTATGAGGCGGTCATCGTGTTTCACCCGCGGCGCTTCTTCTGGCTGTTCTGCTACTTCTGGGTGTTTTTGTGGGCCCTGATCAGGGCCAATTTCGACGTCGCCTACCGCGTGCTCAACCTGTATCTGCCGATCAAGCCCGGCATCGTCAAGGTGCGCACGAGGCTCAAGAGCGACATGGGGCGGACGTTTCTCGCGAACTCCATCACGCTGACTCCCGGCACGATGACCGTCGACCTGATCGGCGATCATCTTTACATTCACTGGATAAATGTCACCTCCGCCGATATTCAGAAGGATACGGAGCTTATCGTCGGGGGCTTCGAGAAATACCTGGAAAGGATATTCGAGTGAATGTATTCATCTCGTTTCTCTTGCTCTGCATGTTCATGTGCCTCTACCGGGTCGGGAAGGGCCCCACCGCGCCCGACCGGACCGTGGCGATCGATATCAT
>DATCCP010000012.1:0-3605 GCA_036511215.1 Candidatus Krumholzibacteriaceae bacterium | reverse complement strand
GCCGGGGGAATTCATTGGATTAGCAATCGATCGAGGGGGAATAGTCAAGGCCGCCGGAAATCGGCGCTCGCGGTCTTCTCACCACACGCCGGTCTTGAGGTACTCATTGATCGCATGCGCGGCCTTGCGTCCCTGGCCCATCGCGAGGATCACGGTCGCGGCGCCGAGGACGATGTCGCCTCCCGCGAAGACGCCCTTCTTGCTCGTCTTGAGCGTTTCCTCCGCCGCGACGATGTTCCCCCACTTGTTCACGGCGAGATCCGGGGTCGTCGTCGGGACGAGCGGGTTCGAGGCGTTTCCGATCGCGACGATCACGACGTCCGCCTGAATCCGGAACTCGCTCCCCTTGACCGGCATGGGTCGGCGGCGGCCGGACTCGTCGGGCTCGCCGAGCTCCATCTTGATGCACTCGACTTCCTTGACCCAACCGTTCTGGTCGCCGATGAGCTTCATGGGGTTCTGGAGAAGGAGCATCTGAACGCCCTCTGCCTCGGCGTGCTCGACTTCCTCGACTCGAGCGGGCATCTCTTTCTTCGAGCGGCGGTAGACGAGGTACACGTTTTCCGCGCCGAGCCGAAGCGCCGTGCGCGCCGAGTCCATCGCGACGTTCCCGCCGCCGAAAACGGCGACATTCTTCGCGCGGGCGATCGGCGTGTCGGTGTTCGGAAACGAATATGCCTGCATGAGGTTCGCGCGGGTGAGATACTCGTTCGCCGAGTAGACGCCGTTCAGATTCTCGCCCGGGATGTGCATGAAGAGCGGAAGCCCCGCGCCCGTGGCCACGAATACCGCGTCGTAGCCTTCGTCGAAGAGCTCATCGATCGTCGAGAGCTTGCCGACGACGTAGTTTGTCCGCAGCGTGACTCCCATTTTCTGGAGATTCTTCACCTCGCGCATCACGATGCGCTTCGGGAGCCGGAACTCGGGAATCCCGTAGATGAGGACTCCTCCCGGCTTGTGGAGGGCCTCCATGATCGTGACGTCGTGACCTTCGCGTCTCGTGTCGGCGGCGACGGTGAGCCCCGCGGGTCCGGAGCCCACGACGGCCACCTTCTTGCCCGTGGAGGCCTTGACCAGGGGCACCTCCGCCTCGCCTTGCTCCATCTCCCAATCGGCGGCGAAACGCTCGAGCTTGCCGATCTGGACCGCCTGCGCGACCTCCTTGTGGCTCTTCCCCACGACGCAGGTCTTCTGGCACTGCTCCTCCTGCGGACAGACGCGGCCGCATACGGCGGGGAGAATGTTGGTCTCCTTGATCTTGTTGATCGATTCGCGGTACTTGTCCTCGAGGATGGACTTGATGAACGAGGGGATATCGATCTCGACGGGACAGCCCTTGATGCAGGGGCCGTTCTTGCACTGGAGGCATCGCTCCGCCTCGAGCTTTGCCATCTCGACGGTGTAGCCGAGGGGCACTTCGTTCACGTTGTGAATGCGCTCGTGGTGGTCCTGCTCCGGCATCTTGACCGGAGGGATCTGGAGCCTGTCCTTCGTCGTGAGTTTCTTCTCTTCCATCTCTCGGTGCGGCGCCGGCGCCGATGCCTCCTTACTTATATTGACAGCTGTCGTGCGACTCGTGCATTTCCCGGGACGTCCTCTCGTCCGATTCGTAGGCCCGGAGGCGCTTCATCATCTCGTCGAAATCTACCTTGTGCCCGTCGAACTCGGGTCCGTCGACGCAGACGAACTTCGTCGCGTCCCCGACCGTGACGCGGCACGCGCCGCACATTCCCGTGCCGTCCACCATAATCGTGTTGAGGCTCACGAGCGTCGCTATGTCGTATTTCTTCGTGAGCAGGCTCACGAACTTCATCATGATCGGCGGGCCGATCGCGACGACGAGGTCGATCTTGACCCCTTCGTTCACGAGCTTCTGGATCGCATCCGTCACGAGGCCCTTCATGCCGTAGGAGCCGTCGTCCGTCGTGACGATGACGCGGTCGCTCGCCGAGCGCATCTTCTCTTCCATGATAATGAGGTCCTTCGTGCGGCCGCCGAGAATCACAATGACCTGATTTCCCGCTTTCTTCATTGCCTGCGCGATCGGGTGCGACGGCGCGATGCCGATCCCGCCCCCGACGATCACGACGGTGCCGAAGTGCTCGATGTGCGTGGGCTTCCCGAGCGGCCCCGCGAGGTCGCAGATCTCCTGGCCGGGTTCGAGCGTGGAGAGCTGCTTCGTGGTCTTGCCGACGACCTGCACGACAAGCTCGATCCAGCCCTCATCGGCGCTGGCGTCGGCGATCGTCAGCGGTATCCGCTCCCCCGAGTCGCACGTGCGGAGGATGATGAACTGCCCCGCCTTGCGTTTTTTCGCGATCTCGGGGGCCTCCACCTTCATGCGGAAGACCAGAGGCGTAATGAATTCCTTCTCGAGAATCTTGTTCATGTCACCCCGCACCTATTGTTGGTAATCTGTTTCATTACAATGTGATACGAATTCGCCGCCGCCCCCAGGCGAGCGTTTCGCGCGGCGCGCCTGACCCCGGCGACCTGTTTAAGATATTCCAAAAAAGTTCGTATATATGTAACAGAGAATGGACCGCGAAATCAAGAGCTTTTTGGCACCGAGAGTCGGGCAAACATCTTGTCGGACCCCTCGATTGCGAAGCTCGTCCCCAGCTCCCGGGCCCAGCGCTCAGCAATTGCTCTTTCCCCCGCCCGGTGCGCGTCGTCCAGAAGGATGATGCAACCGGGCTTGAGGTGAGACCGCATGACGGGAAGGAGACCGTAACGGCCACCGGGGGTATCCCAGGGAGGACCGTCACACACGACGAGCGAGAAGTTTTTCGGCAAAATATCGAGCGGAGGGTCGTACCATGAGTATGCGCCGTAGCTGCGCAGATCGCTCACGAGTATCTCGACGCTCGCGATGCCGTACGTGCGCAGGACGCGGCGCGCCCTATCCGCCCAGATCGCGTGGTGCTCGAGAGAATATACCCTCTTGCCGGTTCGGGCCGCGACAAGACCGAGGAGCACCGTCGACAATCCCGAGCCGCATTCGAGGATCGGCCCCTCCGTCTCCCGGGCGCATCTGAGAAAGGCCCGAATGAAATCTACCCACGCCGACATGGACGCATTGCCCCAGCCCCCAACGAGGTCTCGCAGAACGCGCGGCGGAGGATCGGACGGATCGTTCAGTGCGAGCAACCGGCTCATCCCGCGCCGCAGAAATACGGCTTCGTACCGGGCGCGAATGAAACGGCGCGGACGTTTCGGGATCATCATACGCGCGAAATCCCTCATTGTTCCCACTGGTGCTCCTTCGACAGAACGTTACGTCGTCCAAGACGGACTATACTATTGTCCCGATTCGTTCAGGAGCGGTTTTTATCGAGAATATGCCGCCCCTGACGCCACTGATAGCGTTCGAGTGGGATCCGTCCATCAGCGTCGAACTCGACCCCCTCGATTTCGAGTCTGATGCGCTGCTCCACGTCTCCTTCGGGGATGACCGCACCAAGGCTCAGGCGCCCACGAGCGTTGACGACCCGATGCCACGGCACGGTCGAACGTTCCGGGAGGGCGTAGAGAGCATAGCCTACCTGACGGGCGTGTCCGGGGATGCCCGCGAGCTCCGCTATCTGGCCGTAGGTGGCGACACG
>DATCCP010000011.1:0-2416 GCA_036511215.1 Candidatus Krumholzibacteriaceae bacterium | reverse complement strand
TCATCCCGTTCGCCATGATCGAGGACGCCGACGGGAAGACTTCGACCGTTCCGGCCTCGAAACAGGGCGCGCTTCAGGGCGGCACCCCGTACCCGCCCGCGGGGCAGTATTGCTTCTTCGACGAAGCGCTCGAGCCAACTGAGAAGATCGTTCCGGTCGAGACCGCCCCGAAGGATGCCGTGAGGATCATCCATCTCCCCGTCTACACCGTCCGCTACGAGGCGCTCAGCTGGAAGGGCAGGGCCGCGGTCATCGGCGAGAGCTGGCAGGTCATCGCGGGGGAGCTTCCACCCGAAAAGCCGCGGGCGCTAAACCTCGGGCTGTTTCTCGCGGCCGCGGGGCTCTTTGCCGTTTACTTCGTTCTCGGCAAGCTCGTCTCGAACGTGCTCGCCCGGTTCGCGCTGATCATGGCCGCATCGGGCGTCGGATACAGCATCTCCGTTCTCCGTGAAAGGGTATCGAAGGGCGTATGATCGCAGGGCAGGCGACCGCGACAAAAGACAATCGCGCCGCGCGCCTCTCCGAGGCGCAGGGGGCGGCCGCGCAGGAGCCCACGCCCGCGTACGGTGCGACGTGCCCCGAATGCGGCGGAACCATCCGGATCAACGAGGGAGACCGCAGCGTCCGCTGCGGGTACTGCGGCTCTGCGCTCTACGTGATCTCGCCGCGCGGCGTCCAGAGCTATGTCCTGCAGCCGAAGGTCACGCCGGCCAAGGCGCGCCTCGCCTCGATCCACTATATGACCGGACATACCGGGGGCCGCGTCGGCGCCCATAACACGTCGATAATCGACATGAGGCTCATCCACGTCCCCTTCTGGCGCATGCGCGGCAGGCTCATGGGCTGGATATCGGGGGACCGGGTCAAGGCCGTGAAGGTCGAAACGACGTCCGAAAACGCCGGCACGAGCCAGGTGTACACGACGGTGCGCGACGAGCACGAATCGTATTCACGCCTCCTTTTCAAACGCGTCGACTGGAGTACTCCGGCGTGCGTGCTTCCATGCCTCGGCCTGCAGGGGATCTCGCTCCGCACGGGCTTTCTCGACTGGGACGTCCTCGACGACGCGAGACGCGCGGAGCACACGATCGCCCTCCCCATGCGGAGCGAGCGGAACGTACGGAAGGACGCCATGACCTACCTCGCGCGTCTCGCCGTCCCGGTGGGCACGACGGTCCGCGCGAGCCGCTTCCACCTCTTCGACAGCACGTTCTCGCTCCACTACTACCCCGTCTATGTGCTCCGGTACGGCTGCGCGGGACGCATGTATACGATCACGATCGACGGGGCGAACGGCGCCGTCGTCCACGGCGAGGTGCCGCGGATGAGGCGGCTCGATTTCAAGACGCTCTTTTTCACACCGGCCCTGCTCGCGTTCTTCGCCGCGACGTGGTTCCCTCTTGCGCTCGTCGCCGTCGCCGTCGTCTATGCGCTCGACACGGCACAGGCCCGGTCCTTCATGCCGCCGCACGAATGGCTCGCGATCAGAATCGAAAGACTCCTCGGAGGTGAGGACTGACATGACCGAAGCGCTCTGCATCAAGCCTTTGAGATGCGACCACTGCGGACAGGAGCTCCCCGTCATGGGCCAGCTCGTCACGTTCCAGTGCCCCGGCTGCTTCCGTTACTGGGTGCTCTCGAAAGAGGCGCTCGAGCCCATCACGGTTCTTCGCGCGGCGCCGCGGGATACCGCGGGGGAGACGAACGCGCCCGGCCTCATCTATCTCCCCTTCTGGGTCGTCGAGGTCGACGGCGCGGGTCTCAAGGCACAGATCGAAAACGCCGTGAAGGAGCTCCAGGGGGCCTCGAAGGCCGTCCTCCAGACAGGCTTCGCAGGGTGCAGCGTCACAAAGCTCCCCGCCTCGAGCGAGACCGGCTTTCTCGCCGCGCGGCTCGGGAGCCTCGGAACCCTCATGGTCTATGTTCCGGCGTTCAAATCGCTCAACACGTACGCCTACCTCAAGGTGGGGCGCCTCCTCACGAGAATTCAGCCTTCCTTCACGCTCGAGCGCTCGGACGGCGCCGGCCATCCGATCCTGTGCGCGCTTCGCTCGGAAGAGGCGGTCGCTCTCATCGATTTCATCTTCTTCGCGACGCTTCCGGAATCGATCCAGGAGAACGGCGACTTTCTCCAGAGGATCCACCTCGCTCCCGCGCGGCCGCCGCGCCTCGTCGAGCTCCCGTTCAGGACGCGGGGCGCCTCGCTCGTGAGCGTCATCGGGGGATTCTGGATATCGGGACGGCTTGTCGAGGGACTGGAATCTCTGGTACAATAGGCTTCCATGAAATCGAAGCCGGCAACACGTGATGAGAGGCGCCGCCACAGGGGCCGCCGCGCGGCACTCGCGTTCGCGGCGCTTTTCATCGCTCTCACGATGCTTCCTTCCGGGGCCGCGCGGTGCGCCGCGGCGGCCCC
>DATCCP010000010.1:0-7864 GCA_036511215.1 Candidatus Krumholzibacteriaceae bacterium | reverse complement strand
CCGGGTTTCCCGCAGACGTGCGGAACCAGTTCAAGGGTGGGGGCAAAGTGCGATGAACTACGAATTGGAGGCGTGCTGATGCCTATTACGAATCTGAACGATGAGCAACTCTACAAGGTCGAGGGCATTCCGATTTTCGAGGCCGGCGTCTGGAAGGGCGGGAAACTCAATTACCCGATGGAGCGCTTGCAGCAGATCGTCGAGTCCTACGCCGAGCTCAAGGGCCGCATCGTCCCGTACATCTTTCTGGGCCACGGGCCGGACGGGACGCAGAAGCATACGGGCCAGCCGAACGTCGGGCGTCTGGAGAACGTGAGGCTCCAGGGGAACCGGATCGTTGCCGATCTCGCGGCACTCCCGAAGCAGATTTACGAGATGCTCAAGCGTGGAGCCTACAACCGCTGGAGCGTCGAGATCGCGAAGGACTGGCTCGATACGCTCAAGGGCAAGACGCACGAGCGGCTCCTGACGGGAATGGCGCTCCTCGGGACGGAGCAGCCGGCCGTGAACACGCTCCCGGTGGGGATCGCCGACTATTCGGCGCTCTACTATTCGGAGAATCTCGACATTCAATTCGATCTGTGCGATAGCGAAATCAAGGTGAACGAAGGAAGCGCGGAGACCATTACCGTGCAGTGCAAGATTGTCGATCAACTGGACGAAGGAGGTGAATCAATGGATGAGAAAGAAGTTCAGGCTTTGAGGGACGAGCTCGCGAAAGCGAACAAGAAACTCGAAGCGGCCGAACAGGCGAACGAGGCCCTCAGCACGGAGAAGCAGACCGCCGTGGACAAGGCCCAGGAGCAGGTGGACGCCCTCAACGCGACGATCAAGGAGCGCGAGAACAAGGACAGGGCGGCGAAGATTACCGATTTCCTGAGCGAGTTCAAGGAGCAGGGCAAGCTACTCCCCGCGCAGGAGGACATCTATCGCGAGCGTCTCGACCGCGCCTCCGATCTCGACAAGGAGATGAAGGCGATGGAAGGGATGTTCAAGGCGATGCCCACGCTCGTCGACATCGACGCCGTTCGCGGTGACGATGGCGATCACGCCTCCGAAGGCGACAAGGATCAGGCGCGCAAGAAGTACGCCGCCGAGATCAGGCACGATATCGCCGCGCTCGGGTACGTCGGGAAGGCCGACGATAAGGACATCGACGAGTTCGCGGATGTTGCGGCGCACTCCAAGCCGGGTGAGCGCGCCTCCGCAATGACCAGGTCCCGGCAGAAACTCGCAGACGACATCAACAAGAGCCGTCCGCGGTAAGGGAGGTGACTGACCATGTCAGTTCCGAGCCACATCGTAAACAGGATCAGCATGGAATGCAGCGGTACGGTCACGAAGTGGGCCGGCTGCGTTCTCGGAGCCGAAGGCATCTGCATCATGGGTAGCGGCAACAACGTCGGCGGGTTCGTCGGCGTCGCAATCGAAGCGGCGGTATCTGGCGCGGCCGTCGCCCTCGCGGGGATCGGCTCGTATGTCAAGATGATCGTCGGTTCGGGCGGAGCGGCCGTCGGGGACAACGTCATTCTCTGGGGCGCCTCGGGTCGCGTCGCCAAGGCCCTCGGGGCCAGCGGGACCGCCTACAACATCATCGGCAAGGCAATGGAAGCGGGCGACACGGCGGGCGACGAGATCGTCGTCATGATCGCGCCCTGCACAGACGAGATCTAACACCTTAAAGGGAGGTGAAAAACAATGAAGGTAACTGATGTTCAGGTAGACACCTACCTAACTGGGTTCGCGCGCGATTACGGCTACAACACGCCCGACGTGTTTGCGGCTGACATCATCGCGCCGCGGAGGCAGGTCGCCTCAAGCTCGTACATCTACAGATCGTTCGGGCAGGAGGGCTTGCAGGCGGAGATCAGTGATGCCAAGGCCCCGAAGGGCGGCGTCAACTCGGTTGACTACGACGTGACGAAAGCCACCGGGACGATCATGACCCGGGCGCTGAAGATCCTCGTCGACGATGAGGAGATTCAGCAGGCCGTTGATCCCATCAAGCCGATGGAAGACGCCGTCACGTTCCTGACCGAGCAACTCAACCTGCGCCGGGAGATCAGAGTGCAGACGGTCGCCAACGCCACGAGCAACTCGAGCGCCGTAACCGACTGGGATAACGCCAGTGGCACGCCGCTCGCCGACATCGCGACCTACAAGGGTGCGATGCTGGCCTCAATCGGTCGATTGCCGACGCATCTACTCGCCGCTCCGCACATCTGGGAGGAACTCGCGGTCGCGAAGGGCCTCACGGACAAGACGATGTATCAGCCGTTCTGGAACGCGCTGGACGCGACGGGTAGGAAGATCTCCAACATGCCCATTCTCGGCCTCACGCCGGTAAGCGCTGGCGCGCTCTACAACAGCGCGCAGGCGGGCGCGGCCGTGACCGCGGCATGGGTTTGGGGAGACGCCGCATACCTGATCCGTGTCGACGGCGCTACCCACGGCCTTCCCTGGGCGATCCAGCCCTACGTCAACGATATGGTCGTGACGCGCTGGCGCGACGACGAGATCGGTGGCTGGTGGATCAAGATCGAGCACAAAATCGGGTTCAAAGAGGTCACGACCGGGGCGATCTACGAGATCGACGACGTGACATAACCATGAGATAGAGGCATTGGGACGCCGTGCGGTCTGGTATCCAGCGTGCGGCCCCGAGCCTCCGAAAGGAAACGAGATGAAAGAAGAAGAGACCCCATACACGAGAGAACTGAAGGAATTCGCGAAGTACAGTCAGTCGCGAGACATCAAAGTCGAAGTACTCGGGGAGATCTGCCTCCCGGGTCCGACGAACATAGCAAAGAGGATTCCGCCGGGAGCCATCGCCATGATCAGCGAGTACGAACTGGAACAGTTCACGGTTCCTTCGACAAAATTCCCGCACGGGCGCGTGAAAAAGGCAAAGGACCACGACAAGGTATCGTCCGCCTCGGACATCACCGCGCTGTTCGTGCGAAAAACGGCCTCCGATCAGGACGATGGGACAACCCTCCGGCACGAGGCGGAGGTCAGGAGAATCGCCGAGGGGCCGGACGGCAAGCCCGTACACGAACATAGGAAGTAGGAAATGCCATACACAACTGTCGCCGCGGTAACCGGGTCAGCTTGGCAGGTGTCGGGCGAGAACGTGGGCCCGGAGATCATCGACAACGCGATCAACAAGGCCGACGCCGTCATCGACGCCTACCTCGGCGGGGTCTACGTCGTCCCATTTGCGACGGTCCCCGCACTCGTGCAGCATCTCTCGATGACCCTTGCGCGGTACTACGGCCTCATCAACGTCGGTAAGACGATGGGGACGCTCGGGGACCCGGACAAGGCGGCCTATTCCGACGCGATGAAACTCCTGGAAGGGTTGCGCGACCGGGAGATGTTCATAACGAACGTGGCGATGGTGAACGCCGATGAGGCGATCTACGGCACGAATATCTACAGCACGAACATGGATTCCCCAACGATCTTCGATGTCGATTCGGAGATGGCATGGGGCCTGTCATGGAGGCGCGCCGAAGCAATCGATGACGGGCGGGACGCCGACTGGGATGGCGGGTGAGCAATGGAGATCCACATCGAGATCCCGACCTCCCAGATCGCGGCGGCCAATCGATTGGTCGACGGCTGGAAGTGGATGGCCGCGGACCTCTCGAAGCCGTTCAAGCGTTTCGCCGCCTATTACGACGGCGTCGTGATGCGTACGTTCAAAGCGGGTGGCCGCCCGCCGGGGTCATGGGCGCCGCTTGCAGCTTACACGCTCGCCATTCGGAAGTGGAGGGGGAAGCATTTCGATCCGAAGGGAATCCTCCAGGACACCGGGGCGCTGCACATGAGCTTCACGAGCAGGGTCGAGGCGCAGGGGATGCAATACGGGACTTCGGTTCCCTATTCGGCGAAGCATCAGGAGGGCGGCCCGGCGACGATGAATGCGAAGTTCATCAAGGCGAGAAACGGAAAAGCGCTCAAGTTCACGGTCAACGGGCAGACGTTCTTTCGCAAGTATGTATTCCAGCCGGAGAAGCAGGTCCAGATACCGGCGCGCCCGATGATTACATGGCTCCCCGAGGACGAGGCGAAACTGGAACAGATCATCGAGGAATATTTCAAGGAGAAAGCCGGAGAGCTTGGCGCATCCGGCATCTATAGATAGATGGGAAAAATCACCGTAACCGGCACCGGCGTAGCCGCCACATTCGTAGGCGTACAGCTGACCTATGAGGACTTTCTCGCCGATGTCGCGAGCGATCTTGCCGTTGCGTTCCCCACGTCCAAGGTGCGCGAGGTGATCGCGCCGCGCATCGGCCTGGGCCTCGATCAACCGATGTTTTACGTATGCCCGGGTGATAAGTGCATCGAGTACGAGCCGTGCAATGCCGAGGACGTAACGAGTCGGGTCTACTGGCCGTGGTATGACTGCCGAATCTTTGGTCTCGTCGCGCTCACGGACGGGAACTACGAGGACGCCCTGTCCGGTTCATCGAGCAAGGATGGGATCCTCAAGCTGATGGAGGACGTTTACAAGCATCTCGTCGGAAATTTCCTCGGCCTCGCCGACATTCGGGAGGCGCGAGTCACCTGGGATCAGCCCGCGTTCTTCTCCGCCTCATTCGAGGGCGCGGGGGTAAATCTATATGCCGCGATGGGTAGCCTGGTCTATCGGGTTCGGTTGCGGCAAGTTGCGGTTCTCGAACTGCAGATACTTTAAGAAACTGAAGGAGGTGAAATGAAATGGCAGGAACCTACACGAACATCTGTCAGGGAGGCGCCTCGATTACCGTCGGGACCGACCTCGGGTTCATCACGGGCGGCGTGACGCTGGTCACGAACGCCGACATGTACTACGCCGGATGCGAGGGAGTGACGACCGACATCCATGCGCGCGTTCCGAAGACAACGTATGAGATCAAGACGACGCTCCTGGAACCGACGATGGCGAATCTCAAGATTGCCCTCGACTGGAGCGCGGCGTCCGCGAGCTCATCGGGCGGCAACGCCCAGACTTTCGGCACGAGTGGACAGTTCAAGCCGACCGAGCGCATGGTCATGATCTATGGCTACGTTCCGGGAAGCGGCATGTTCTCTCGGTTGATTATGCTCGATCGCGCAATCGCCGTGCCGGGAGGAGATATCGTCATGGCGAACGCGGAGGAGACGAAAGTGCCGGTCGTGTTCCACGGACTCTACTCCCCGCCGACCTCGCGGGTGGGCATGATGATCGACGCGCTCGCGTAAAGAATCGAACAGGAGATGCGAAATGGCAAAGATTATTGGACGGGGCGAACTTCCCGACGCGACCGGAAACTGGCGACCGGGAAACCCATCGATCTTCAACGTGAGGAAGGAGACGGTCGAATGCGAGGACATTGCCATAGCGGCCTCCCTCCTCTCTCACGGTTACAAATACGTCGACCGGAAGATCGTCAAGGACTATACGCCCGGGAAGTTCGCCGGGACCCTGTTGGGGAGAGTCAAAGATACCGGATTCAAGGTGTTTGTATTCGTTATTCAGGGCGAGCCGTTGGAACTCTTCGAGCGGAGGAACCTGTTCCATTGCGGCGCGCACCTCGTCGACCCGATGGAGTTTCAGAAGAACCGCGCAATGCTCATCGGTGCGATGAAGGACGCAAAAACGAAATCTGAGATCGTAGAAACGGGGAGGACCGAGTAATGGACTATCGCAAGAAGATCATCGAGAACCTGCAGGGGCAGAAGAAGCGAAGCCAAATCTTCTACCTGCGCCAGAGCAATGCAGATGGGTGTGTCCGCTATCGTCAGGACATCCCGCTCAAGGCGCTGTCGTTCAACTGCGACGAGTTCATCATCGGGATCGCCGACAAGCTCTCGACGACGAACTTCTTTTTCGGCGATCTCATGCACGGCCTGCAGATCATGAAGCTCATGGCCGGGAAGTTCCCGCTGTGGGACTACGCCAAGACGGCGAATTTCAAGATGTCAATGGACTACAACGACGACATATTCAGCATCCCGGCCTCCAATCCGGCGCAGATGCCCGGGGAGGAAATGGCCGGCTGCCACGAGATGATCGCGCACTCGGACGCCCTTTCGGTTACGAACGAACCGATGCGACAGGTGATCCTGCGGGACAACGCGAACGTGGCGATCATCCCTAACTACTTCGACATGGCGACCTACATCAACCTGTTCACGACCGGCGAGGAGTCGGAGAAGCGCTGGCGCGATAGCGGGAAAAAGACCACGGTCGGGTATGTCGGGTCTATGAACCATACCGAGGATCAGGACGTGTTCTTTGCCGCGCTCGGTCCGATCATGAGGGAACGGCAGGATGTCGACGCGGTCATCATGGGTTTCTGCTCGGAGCGATTCAAGAACGAGTTCGGCGCCCGCGTTCGGATCGTCAAGTTCCAGCCACTCGATGATTACTTCACAAGCCTCTACGAAACCGGGATCGACATTCTCTGCGTCCCGGTATCCAACAACGGATTCAATAAGTGCAAATCGAACATCAAATGGATGGAAGGCACGTACATCTGCGGCGCCGCCATCCTCTCGAGCCCGATCCCGGCTTTCGTCGATCTCGGCACCGATATCTGCGGCATCGTCAACTGGGACAGCGACCAGGAGGTCGAGGCGCACAGGTGGCGCGAGGCTATCGAGCATCTCATCGACAATCCGACCGACAGATTCGAGATGATCGACAAATCGCAGCGGTGGATGGTCGACGAATGGGATATCTCCGCTGGATGGGTCAACTGGCGGGAGTATTTCCGCAGGGTGTTGAACGGTGAATCAGTCGGGTCGATCGACGCGACCCCCCGGAAGGTACTGGCACAGCAGGAAACTCTCGTGCATGGCATCTTATAACGGAATCGATGGAGGAAGGGCAATGTTCGGTAAATTGAAAAAGAGAACGACGCTCGACAAGGTGGCGAACAAACCCGTCCGGGTGATAGTCGGAGTCGAGGGCCGGAAGCAGGAGGCGCTCGACCTGCATGAGCCGTTCATGGGCGACCTCATCAGTTTCCTCGAGGACGCCGTCGCGACATGCGCAGCCGAGTATGCGAAGAGCGCCGGGGCACTCGAGAAGATGCTCAAGGCCGGAAGCGTCAGCATGGGGGACTTCAGGCTGCTCAAACCGGCATTCAGACCGATATGTGGCTTCATAGCGACGTGCGCCGACCGGGCCGAACTCGGGGACTGGATCGCGGCGAATATCACGATCTCTCAGTTCGTCGAATGCGCGAACAAGATCATCTACCTCGTTGATCTCGAGGTGCTGCTGGGAAATTTTTCCGAGGCGCTGGCGAGAATCGAAGAGGCGAAGAAGAAAGCGAAATAGCAATCGTCGGCGCGATTGGGGAGATATGCACGAGGTACGGATTGAACTCAAGGCAGATCACGTTCAGTCAGTTCACGCTCTACCTACGTGCTTTGGGCGAGGATCACAAGCGGGAACTCAAGGAGCGAGCGATAGCGGCACGGGTAGCGGGGGCGACTGCCGAGGGATGGGACGAGTTTATGGTCGCGCTGGATTCCGTAGCGGAGCGGGAATCGAAGGCGGAACTCATAGATCGGGCGTGCGCCAAGAAGCCGCCCGAGGCGAATGACGAGGATATCGAGTGGCAGACGTTAAACTAACAATCGGCGCGATTATCGAGGACCTCAAGGCGCAGTTGAACTCCGCCAAGGGCGAGATCGGCAAGTTCAACGACTGGCTGAAGAAGCGCAACGAGGAGCACAAGGCTTCGTTCGGCGCGATCGAGGATGGGCTCAAGAAGATTCGCCTCCAGGCGGGGCTCGCCTTCGGCGCCGAGGTTATCGCCGTCCGGTCCGTCATCATGGCCTACGCCGAGGCAGAGCAGGCGGACATCAAGCTCGCGCAGGC
>DATCCP010000009.1:0-10403 GCA_036511215.1 Candidatus Krumholzibacteriaceae bacterium | reverse complement strand
CTCCAGCTGATCGCGCTCGTCTCATGCCCCCCCTCGACCACGACGTTTTCCGGCGTCGGAGGCGGATTGTATGCGAATCCGGTCGGCAGGTTCTCGTGATCCGTGCCGCACGAGAGGCACAGACCGACCGTCGCAATGAGCAGAAAGAATGCAAACGACCTCATCACGGCCTCTCCTTTTCAGAATGAAATCGATCCGGTCACGAGAAATCCGCCGGGGCGGCCCTCGAACGACAACGGCGGTTCCCCCTTCTCATCGAAGAGGATCATATCGACGACGTTTACCGCCCAGACGCCGAGAGCGGCGTAGAGCGCCTTCTCGCGGTACCCGTGAAGCCGCTCCGCGCTGTCCCATTGCGCGTGCATACGATCATATTCCTGCACGGCGTCTCCGATATAGGTCGCATGCAGGTACAGCGCCCGCGCGCGGTCATACTGCTCGACGGCGCGGTCATACTGGATGTCCGAGATCACGAGGGTTGTCAACGACACGATCTCGGCGCTCAAAAAGATGGAACCGCGGCCATAGTGGCCGGCCCGCACCTGACCCCATCCGGGCACGAAGACCGAATACCACACGTTTTCCCCGCCGTACGCCTCGAAGGAAACGAGCGCGACGAGGAGCATGACGAGGAAAAAGAGGACCGGTTTCCGCATTGTGCTTACCTTCCTTTTTCGATCTGCCCGGGCGACGTCCCCGTTAATACGGTTCCGGATGGCGCTTGTTTCCCGAAATCGCCGTCCTCGCCGAACCCCTCACGGGGTCAGCGCGGGCTCCGGCTCCGGGACGTCATCCGCGATCGTGTCGTCCACATCGACCTTCTCCTTCTTGCCGAGCTCATGGAGCACGACTCCCCCTCCGACCGCAACCGCCACGTACGTGGTCAGAATCCTCCAGAGGATCACGTAGACGCCGATGAGCCCCTTCGACACGACGGCCGACATGAGGGCCGCCGAACTCAGTTCCGCGGAGCCGCTCGCCCCGGGAGTCGGAAAGAAGTAGTTGATGAGGATGACCACCATCTGAAGGAGCACGACCTGGATGAAGGAGGCGTGCATCCCGAGGCTCCGCACGATGAAGTACGCGACGGCGAACTTCGACATGAAGCACACGCCGCTCACAAGAATGCCGTAGATGAAAACATGAAAATGCTTCTGCAGATAGTGGATGAGCTGATTGTGGCAGCGGTCGATCGCGTTGATGACGCCGAGCGCCCGACTGCTGGTCTTCAGGTAATCCTTCCTCCGAATGTGCGAAACGACGCGCACGACGATCCGTGAAAGCTCCCGGTAGAACCCCGGGATCACGACCGAGACGACCATGAGGAGCGCGACGACGAGAAAGGACAGGATCCCGATGTTGAAAAGGTGCGTGAGCAGCCCCCCCGAGAGCGGAGCGGCCCCCTTGGACACGAAAACGGCGGCCCCCGCGATGGTGAGGAAGAATGTCGTGCTGAAGAAGGCCATGAGGGTCGCCGAGGTCGCCTCGACGGCGGGCATCCCCCCCGCGTAGAGCATCCAGATCTGAGCGGGCCCTCCCCCCGTCTGCGACGGCGTGATGGCCCCGAGAAAGTAGTTCGCGAGATTCGCCTTCACGCACGTCTTGAAGCGGATCGTCGGATGGAATACGCGGCTGAAGAGGTAGAGCCGGTATCCGCCCCCCACCCAGTCGAGCGCGATGAACGGAATCGTGCAGAGGAGCCAGAGGGGCTCGATGTCCTCGAAGGCTTCCACCGTCAGATGCGAATGCGTGAGGAGAAAAATGACGATAAAGCTCGAGATGCTCAGGATCGTAAAAGCCTGGAGCCCCCGCCGGATCTTTTTCCTCGTGATCTGATAGCTCATGTATCTCGCGCCCCCCGTATCGGACTATAATAGGAAAGAAGCTCCGCGGAGGCAAAGAGAATTCTCCCGTTGCCCATTGACAGGAGCCGTATTAGTTTTATACAGTAACCCGCTACGGGTAATGGCGTTCACGCGAACGATGCAATCCAAGAAAACGGAACCTGGAGGTTTATGGAATGATCCAGGTAGAAAACCTGACGAAGTACTACGGGGCCACGCTCGGGGTCAAGGGGCTCAATTTCCAGGTGGAGACGGGCGAGGTTCTCGGCTTTCTCGGTCCGAACGGCGCCGGCAAGACCACGACGATGAAGATGCTCACCTGCTACCTTCCCCCGACCGAGGGCACGGCGAAGGTCTGCGGATTCGACATTCTCGAGCAATCGATGGAGGTTCGCAAACGCATCGGGTACCTCCCCGAACGCAACCCCCTCTACGTCGACATGACCGTGCAGGGGTACCTCGACTTCGTCGCCCGGGTCAAGGGTATCCGCGCGGCGGCACGGCGCGGGGAGATTGACCGGGACATCGAGCGCTGCGGGCTCGGGGCGGTTCGCCATCGGACGATCGGGAAGCTCTCGAAGGGATACCAGCAGCGCGTCGGCATCGCGCAGGCGATTCTGAGCGATCCCGAAATCCTCATTCTCGACGAGCCGACGCTCGGGCTCGACCCCAAACAGATCATCGAGATCCGGCAGCTCATCCGGGACCTCGGCGGCGACAAGACGGTGATACTGTCGAGCCATATCCTCCCCGAGGTGAGCCAGGTCTGCAATCGCGTCATCATCATCAACCGCGGTGAGCTCGTCGCCGTCGACACGCCCGACAACCTGCGCTCCCGCCTGACGACCTCGACCGTTCTCAGGGTCGCCCTCCGGGACGAGGCGGGCGCCGCGGCCAGGGCGAACGGCGTGCTGGCGAATATCGACGGCGTCCTCCACGTGAAGGAAGAGCCGCCCTCGGCCGGCGTGCGAACCCTTATTGTCGAAAGCGCTCCCGACAGGGACGTCCGCGAGGAGATCGCGCGCACACTCGTCAGGGAAAAGCTCCCGCTCCTCGAGCTCTACCGCGAGGAGCTGTCGCTCGAAGACATCTTCCTGCAGCTCGTCACGGAGGAGGTGAACTGAATGAGAAAGCTCGGCGCAATCTACCGGAAAGAACTGCAGTACTACTTTCAGTCCATAACCGCCTACGTGATGATCGGTGTTTTCCTCCTGCTCTCGGGGTACTTCTTCTACAGCATTTTCCGGTACTACAACTACATGTCGTACCAGGCGGGGCGCGAACCGTCCATCGCCGCAAGCCTCAACCTGATCGAGGGGATCATGCGGCCGCTCATGAGCAACGTGAGCGTCGTGCTCCTTTTCACGCTTCCGCTGCTGACGATGCGGCTCCTCGCCGAGGAAAAGAAGCAGGGGACCTTCGAACTCCTCCTCACCTACCCCGTGAGCGACGTCGAGGCGATCATGGGTAAGTATTTCGCCGCGCTGACCGTGTTCGCCGCCATGCTCGGGGGAACGATCCTGTATCCGGTGATGCTCGCGATCTACTCGAACCCGGAGCCGGGCCCGCTCGTCACGAGCTACATCGGACTCTTCCTCATGGGGATGAGCTTCATCGCGATGGGCGTCTTTTTCTCATCGATCACGAGCAGCCAAATCGTCGCGGGGGCCGCGACCTTCGTCGTCTCGCTTTTCTTCCTCATCATCGGATGGGTCGCCCCCTTCGTCGGGCCGACCCTCTCGAAGGTCATCACGCAGTTCTCGCTCCTTGAGCACTACGACACCTTCGCGAAGGGGATCATCGATCTGCAGGACGTCACCTTCTATGTCTTTCTGACGGTGTTCTTTCTCTTCATGACGCTGCGATCTCTCGAATCAACGCACTGGAGGAGCTGACGATGGAACGGCTGAAACTCATCCTCGGACCGCTCGGGCTCGTACTCACGCTCATCGGCGGCGTGACCTACGGAATCCTCTATTCGAGCGGCTGGGTTGCCGTGATCCCGCTCGTGGCGGGGATCGCGGCGGTTATCGCGTCGGCTGTGCTCAACCTCCGCGGCGGGCGCACGGAGGGCTCGAAGCGGAGCACTCGCGCAGGCGTGAACGCCGCCATCTCGATCATCGCGGTCGCCGCGATCCTCGTGTTCCTCCAAACGATCGCCTCGCGGCACAGCGTCCGGTTCGATTCCACGTCCAACAGGCGGTTCTCACTCTCCGACCAGACGGAGAAGATCCTCAAGGGGCTCATGAAAGACGTCGATTTCACCTGCTTCTTCAAGTCCGACGCTCCCGAAAGGACGCAGCTCGCCGATCTCCTGAGGGAATACGCGGGGGTGAACCCCCACGTGAAGTACGTCTTCATCGACCCGGACAAGGATCCCGTCGCCGCGCGGCGCCACAAGATCAAGAACTACGGGACGACCGTCGTCGAGAGCGGAGGGAACGAGGAACAGATCCCCGAGATCACCGAGGAGAAGCTGACGAACGCGCTCCTGCGGGTGACGCGCGAGACAAAGAAGATCATCTACTGCCTCACCGGGCACGGCGAGAAATCGATCGACGACACGCAGTCGACCGGCCTGAGCACGTTGAAACAGTCGGTCGAGGCCGAAGGGTACGCGATCAGGAACCTCCTCACGCTCCGCGATTCGATCCCCTCCGATTGCTCGGTCCTCGTGATCCCGGGGCCCGAGAAAGACATTCTCCCGGCCGAGCGGACCCTGATGGAGCGCTATCTCTCGGGTGGAGGCAAACTCCTCGTTCTCGTCGATCCGGTCACCGAGATCGCGCAGCTCGACAGCCTCGTCGCCGAGTTCGGGATCGATATCACGAATTCCATCATCATCGACAGGTTCGGGAAGCTGCTCGCGGGAAACTACCTCACCCCCATCGTGAACAAATATGGGAAGCACGCGATCACGGAGAACTTCAGGCTCGCGTCCTTCTTCCCCCAGGCGCGCGCCCTTACCATCGCGAAGAACAAGCCCGCAGGCGCGGAGGCGCACGTGCTCGCCTCGACGGGGGAATCTTCATACGCCGAAACGAACATCGCGGACGTCCTCAAGGGAAAGACCCAGTTCGAACCCGGACAGGATATCGCGGGCCCGGTGAACGTCGCCGTCGTCGCGACGATGGACGCCCCCCGCACGGCCCAGAAGGGTCCCGACAACAGGGCGCGGCACAGCCGCGTGGTCGTCTTCGGGGACAGCGATTTTGCGTCGAATGCCTACATCACCCTCTCCGGCAACAAGGATCTGATCCTGAACACGATCGGATGGCTCGCCGAGGAGGAGGATCTCATCTCCGTCCGCGCGAAGAACCCGGTGAGCCAGCCCGTCGTTCTGAACGTGAGACAGGGGCGCGTCGTGTTCTGGCTGCCCGTCGTCGCTCTGCCTGCGATCGTCGGCCTCATCGGCGTACTCGTGGTTCTCAACCGGCGGAGATCGGCCTGAAGGAGGACACCGGTGAGGATACGGGCAACGACATGGATTCTTCTCGCCGCGCTCGCCGCGATCGTCGCCTATTTCTTTCTCGTCGACCAGAGGGCTCAACAGGCGAAGGAGCGCGAGCACCGCGAGAGCATGAAGCTTTTTCCTTACGCGCGCGCGGACGTCGCTCGGTTCGTTCTCATCAACCCTCTCGGAGAACGGGTCGAGGTCGAGCACGCCGACTCGGGCTGGAAGGTTGTATCCCCCGTCGAAGCGCCCGGCGACAGGCCGGCGATCGAATCGTTCCTCGATCAGGTCGTTCCGGGCCGGACCGTCATCGAGCTTCCCGACGTGCGAAACCTCGCGGACTACGGCCTCGATAAGCCGTTCGCGACGCTCATCATGTTCCACAAGGGCGCCGCGGCCCCTGACACGCTCTTTGTCGGCGACAAAACGCCGACGAGCTCGAACACATATGTGCGCGTCGGAAGCTCGAAAAATGTCATCATATCAAGCATGCTCACGCACAACGTGATGAACAGGGGGCTCTTTCACCTGCGCGACAAGAATTTCCTTCCGCCGGGCTACGAATCGATCAGCGCGGTGGCGGTTCGCACGGGCCGCGAAACGCTGCGTCTGAAGAAGGAAGGCGCATTCTGGTGGTTCGCGGAGCGGCGCGTGCGCGCCGACCGGGCGAAGATCGAGGCGTACCTTTCTCGCCTCACCGACGCCGTCGTCCACACGTTCGTCCGGGAGAACACGAAGGATCTCGCGCCGTACGGCCTCAAGACCCCCACGCAGCAAATTATCCTGACCAAGGATCAGGAGACGGTGGCGATCTCGTTCGGGAAAAAGGAGGATGACCTCGTTGACGTCGTACGGACCGGCCTCGACAAGGTCATCCAGATCGAGGCCTCGTTCCTCGATGTCTTCACGTGGAACGCCGGAAACCTGCGCGCCATGAATCTCAGCTTCTTCACGGAAGACTCTGTGAAGACCGTCAGATTCGAGACGAGCGATACCTCGGCCGTATTCAAGAGAACCAAAACGAAGTGGAGCACGGCAAGCGGCGATACGCTCGCTATCAAGTGGTTCGAAGTGAACGGTCTCCTCCGGAAACTCGATGCGCTGAAGTTCGACAGGATTCTCACGGAGCCGCTCCCGCCCGGGGAAGCGCGCCTCAACCCCTTTCTTGTGCGCGTGACGCTCGAGGGCGCGGGTGGCTCGGTGCTCGACCGTATCACGATCGCTCCGGCGGCCGCAGGCGCCGAAATCGGTTCATCGACGTCCGCGAACGCCGTCGGCTCGCTCCCTGCCGGCACCGACGGCGAGCTGAAGACGATCCTGAAGCGTATCATCGCGCGCTGAACCGGGCCGGCGCGAAGCGCCGCAAGCGCGGAGAGGAGCATGCATGTCCCCGACCGACGAGAGCCCGCGCGACGGCTGCGGCCGAGGACGCTCGACGATCCCGGAGGGACGGAGGTTCACCCGCCGCGCCTTTCTACAAGGTTCGGCGGCGCTCGCGGCTGCCGCCGCCGTCAATCTTCCCCTTCCACTTCGATCGGCGCCGAACCCCGTCGAGGCTCGATACTACGAGAAACTCGCTCAGAAGCGCGTTCACTGCCTGCTGTGCCCGCAGGACTGCCGCCCGGCGGACGGCGAACGCGGGCTCTGCAGGGTCCGCGAGAACAGAGGAGGCATCTACTACACCCTCGTCTACGGACAGCCCTGCGCCCTCCACCTCGACCCGATAGAGAAGAAACCCTTCTTCCACGTCCTGCCCGGCACGGAGGCCGTGTCGCTGTCGACCGCGGGCTGCAACCTCACGTGCAAGTTCTGCCAGAACTGGCAGATCTCGCAGTCCCGTCCCGAGGACGTCGAGACGCGGTACACGGCGCCCGCCGAGATCGTCGATCAGGCGGTCTCGCTCCGCGCGCCGACCGTAGCATACACGTACGCCGAGCCGATCATCTTCATTGAATACATGGAGGACATCGCGAAGCTCGCGCGCGCGAAGCGGCTCCGTAACGTCGTCGTCTCGAACGGCTACATCCGGAAGGAGCCGCTCCTCGACCTCTGCCGTCTCGTCGACGCAATCAAGATCGATCTCAAGGCGTTCGAGGACCCGTATTACCGGAACATTTGCGGGGCGACGCTCCGTCCCGTCCTTGATACGATTCTCACGATCCACTCGCAGAACGTATGGATCGAGCTCGTGTACCTCGTCGTGCCGACTCTCAACGACGGCGAGGCGAAGATCAGGGAGATGGCCCGCTGGATCGTCGCCAGTCTCGGACCCGACGTCCCCCTGCACTTCTCCCGCTTCTTTCCCCAGTACCGCCTCGAAAACCTCCCGCCGACCCCTGTTTCCACGCTCGATATGGCGTACGAGACGTGCCGCGAGGCGGGGCTCCATTACGTCTACGTGGGAAACGTGCCGGGGCACAAGGGGGAGAGCACGTACTGCCCGAACTGCTCCAGGAAGATCGTCGCGAGGGGCGGATACAGGCTCGAGAGCCTTGACGTGAAAAACGGCAAATGCCGCTTCTGCGGACAGAAGATCCCCGGAATCTGGGAGGCGTGAATATGAGAAAGGTTATTCTCTACGGCTGCGCCGCGCTCCTCATCGCCGCGTTCGCGAGCGCTGCGGGGGCGCAGAAAGATGGGAGCGATATGGAGCAGACGGTGCGCAAACCGGCGGTCGCCGGGCAGTTCTACACGGATGATCCCGCAGCGCTCAGGAAGGAGATCGCCCGCTACATGGACGCGGCCGCGGTGCCGGCGATCGGCGGCGACATCGTCGCGATCGTCTCGCCGCACGCCGGCTACCAGTACTCGGGACCGGTCGCGGCGTACGGCTACCGCCTCCTGAAGGGCGCCTCGTACGACGCAGTCGTCGTCATCAGCCCGAGCCACGTCGAATATTTCCCCTACGCGTCGGTTTTCTCCGGAACGGCCTACCGAACGCCTCTCGGCGATGTGCCGGTTGACGCGGCGCTCGCGAAGCTCGTCGCCTCGAAGAGCGATCTCGTCAAATACGACATGAAGGGGCACGAGCTGCGTCCCATGCAGAGAAGCGAGCACGCGCTCGAGGTCCAGCTCCCATTTCTCCAGGTCGCGCTCGGAAGCTTCAAGCTCGTGCCCATCGTTATGGGAGATCAGAGCGCGCAAACGGTGGAGGCCTTGGGGAACGCTCTCGCCGCCGCGCTCAAGGGCAAAAAAGTCCTCATCGTCGCGAGCAGCGACCTTTCGCATTTCCACAGCGACCGCCAGGCGCGCACCCTCGACGGCGACTTCGAAGAGCGGCTGAGGGACTTCGACCCTGCGAAGCTCCTCCGGGATCTCGGGACGGATGCCACCGAGGCGTGCGGCGGCGGCCCCGTCGCCGCGGCGATGATCGCCGCCAAGGCGCTCGGCGCGACGAAGTGCGTCGTGCTCCATTATGCGAACTCGGGGACCGTCACCGGTGACACGGACAACGTCGTCGGCTATGTTTCGGCGGTTATGGTGAAAGGGAAGGCGGCGTCCGCCGCCGGTTCGGCCTCCTCCGCGGGCGCCTCGCGCGCGGGAGGCGGCGCGGACCCGGCGACCCCCGCGAAAAAACGTCCGAAATCCGCCGAGGGCTCGGGTCTCACAAAAGACGACAAGATATTTCTCCTCAAGCTCGCCCGGAGCGTCGTCGAGGCGCAGTGCACCGGAAAGAGGCTCACGCCGATCGTCCCTCCTCCCTCCCCCATCCTGAAGGAGAATCGCGGCGCCTTCGTGACGCTGACGAAGGGCGGACAGCTCCGCGGGTGCATCGGCTACATCGAGGCGATAAAACCCCTCGTGACGACGGTCGAGGAGATGGCGAAGGCTGCCGCCGTAGACGACTACCGGTTCAATCCGGTCCGGGCCGACGAGGTGCCGAATCTCGATATCGAGATCTCCGTCCTGAGCCCGATCACCGAGGTAACGGACCCCTCGACGATCGTCGTCGGGAAACACGGCCTGATCATGACGCGCGGAACGAAGCGCGGGCTTCTCCTCCCGCAGGTTCCGGTCCAGTGGAAATGGGATCGGGAGACGTTCCTCGCCCAGACGTGCGTCAAGGCGGGGCTCCCGGAGGACGCATGGAAGCAGAAGGGCACGACGATCGAGTCTTTTACGGCCGAGGTCTTCTCGGAGAGAGAGCTGGGCCTGCGGAAGTAGCGCCGCCTCACCATCTCCCCGCCAGGAGAAGGAGCGCCGAGGCGTGCACGAAGGCGATGAAGAGCGCCGTCCCCGCGAGCCCGATCACCGGGAACAGGAATATACCTCCCGTGATTCCTCCGATGCACGCGCCGAACATATCCCAGGCGTAGAAGGTCGCCGGCGCGGAGCCTCCGCTCTCCGGGAAGGCGGTTCGCACGACCACCGGATAGTACGCGCCCGTGAGGAACCCCCCGCAGGCGGCGAGCAGCATGCACGCGAGCGAGCCTGCCGCATATGAGAGCCCCACCGAGCCCGGCAGCGCGGGCCAGAGCGCGAGCGCGAGAGCGAGCACGATGAACCCCCCGTGCATCATTCTCAGACGATTCCTTCCCCACCCGTCGCGACGGATGGAAAGGAGCGCGCCGAGAGCGGCGCCCGCCATGAAAAGCGCCGTCATGAGCACGACTCCCCGGTAGAGAATCCCCGAGAACGACTGATACCAGAGCAGAACGAGGAGCTGGAACAGGAAACTTCCGAATCCGACGCTCCACACGGCGAGACGCGCGCGTGCGCCCCGCCGCGCGCAGCCGAAGAGCGCGAGCATGAGGCCTCCGAAGACGGCTGCGCCGAGGAACGGCGGGACGCGCGAGATCATTTTGAATCCCGCCGTGATACGCGACCCCGCTCTCGACCCCTCGAGGATGAGCTCGTGGAACGGAAGCACCGGCTTCGCATCGGTGTTGACCTGCGCCCCGCCCTCCCGCGCGAGATCCGCCCGAAGCTCGTCGAGGCGTTCCCTCGTGAACCGGTAGGGAAGATAGTCCTCCCCCACGAAGGGCGCGTCGATGTCGCGTTCCTTGAGCCTCGTGAGAATCAGCGCCGGATCCAGCTCCGAATCGCTGGCGATGAAATGAACCGTCGAGCCGGGCAGAACGATGACCCGCGTGAAGACGCTCTCG
>DATCCP010000008.1:0-12435 GCA_036511215.1 Candidatus Krumholzibacteriaceae bacterium | reverse complement strand
ACTGCCATCTGAAAACCTCGGGAGGCGCCTGGATCTCGCCGACAGGCTCCGCGAGCGCGATCTCATACTCCACGGGGGGAGCGCCCCGCATGACACCGGACCCCGGCGTGAGCAAGCCGGGCTTCCCGTTCATCGTGTAGTGCGCGATCAGGAAGACGACCGCGGCCGCGGCGGCCGCCGGGACGAGCCACCGCGCGACGCGCGACGCGCGGGGAAATCGAACCACCCGCGCGCCGGAGGCCGCGGCGGAGGGAGCGATTGCCTCGCGGAACGCCTTTTCGAGCTTCGTCCGGGCATAGAGCCATTCTCCCTTCCGCGCGAGATCCTCGTCCGAATCGATCGTCCCGAAGCGCATGAGCCGCTTGAGCTCGAGGCCGCAACGCGTGCACGCGTCGATGTGCCGGCGTACGGCCTCAGCCTCTCTCTCGGCGAGCTTCCCGAGGAAATACTTCTCGAGTGTTTCGGGATCGATATGTTCCATCTTAGGCATTTCCGAAACCTTTTTCCTGAACGAGGCGGCTGAACTTCCTCCGCGCATTCTGTATCAAGGTCCTCGCGCCCGTCGCGTTCTCGCACCCGAGGACCTTCGTGATCTCGCTCACCGTGAGCCCCTCCCGGTAATGGAGCACGAACGCCTCGAGCTCGTCGGTTTCCATGCAGCTTTGCGCGGCCTCGAGGATGCGCTCGAGATCCATGAGCGCGTCGACTTGTGTGTAGAACTCCAGCTCGAGCGCTTCCGCGCCCGTGCCGTCCTCGAGAGAATGGAGCCGCTTCCACCACTGCGAGCGTCTATTCGAGAGCTCGCCGAGGCAGTGGTTCCTCGTCACCTGGTACACCCAGGTCGAGAAGCGCGAGAATCCCGAGAAGCTCCCGATATTCCTGAAGACCTTGATGAAGATCTCCTGCGAGAGCTCGATAGCCTCCTCGACGTCATGCGTGTACCTGAAACACCACAGATAGACTTTCTTGCTGTACCTCCGGAAGAGCTCCGCGCAGAGCTCGTCCTTTGGGCTCCGGGCTATCTCCGACGCCAACGCCTCGTCGGTCGCCGATTGAACTCTCTCAATCAATTGGACTCTCCCCGCGTCCACGATGACACGATGAATTTTCGACTAATTGTAGCAGATTCAGCGGTGCCGTCTCACGAGGATTAGCATGCTTGCGGCCGCCGCGACGACGATGAGGAACCCCGCGATGTACGCTGAGCCGATGAGCCCGCTCGAGAGCCTCGGGGCGGAGGCGCCGTCGCCGATCGCCACATAGGCGCCCCACACGGCGGGGCGGCCGAGCGCGTCCGATCTGGCGAGCGCGGTCCTCTGGGCGGCGCTCAGGGCGGCCGCGGCGCCGAGCCCGTGCCGTATGCCGCGGTAGTATTCGACCATCATTTCGCCCGAGAGAGCGTCGGGCACGTCGAGCTGCGCGGCGAGCACGCATCCGCCGCCGGCATAGAGAAACGCCTCCGTGAGGCCGGATATACCTTCTCCGCGCGAGAGGACTCCGCCCGCGGTGCGGCACGCCGCGAGCGTGACGAGGGCCGCGTTGAGCTTGAGGGCGGCAATCTCATGCCACTGGAGAATGCCGTCTTCGGAGGGGCTCGCGAGCGTGTCCTCGAAGCTGCGCTCCGGATTCAGGACGATGAAGGAGCGCCTCAGATCGTCGTTGTCGACGTATGCGTGCGCCGCGACGTGGAGGATTCCGGTGTCGTCGAGGCGGCTCCCCTTGAAGACGCTCTCCTGCGCGCTCCGTCCCGCGAGCACGAGCGAGCGAGCGAAGATCGATGCGACTTCCTTCGCCTCCTCGGCGGCGCGGGGAAGAGGCTCCACGGGAATATCGGTGTACGGATAGACTCGGCTTCCGGCCTTCGGACCGGCGGCGCTCTCGCCGCTCGCGCCGATCGCGATGATACCGTACTCGTTCACGTGTCTCGAGCGTGCGCGAACGGCGTTTCTCTCCCTCAGGTAGCGGAGCGTCCTCAGGGACGGCGCGTACGAGATGTCGTGGTCCTCCACGAGGTACTTCCCCCCGCTCCGGAGAAGGGCGAACGGAAGCCTGTTGAGGAGTCCGTCCGGAATGATGACGAGCCGCTCTCCGGAACCGAGCTCCTTCGCCACGGGCCCGACGAGCATGTTGAACAGCTCGCTCGAGGCGGAATCGAGCACCTCCCGGGGGATCGCGGCTTCCGGCGCGGCGGGACGGGCGGACGCACCGCCCGGCGCGGTCGCCGTCTGCTGAAGGAGGCTCAGGAAATGGTCGACACGGCGCTCGATGACGTCCTTGGCGGGAAGCTCGTGGACCGTGAGCTCCTTGCCCGTTCCGCAGAACACGTACGACCGGTTCTCCCCGAGAAAGAACGAGAGCATCGCTTCGCCCGGGGCGAGCGTCGAGAGGAGCTCATCCGGCTGCTCGACCGTTGGATACAGCGTCGCGACGTAGCTCCTGTCCCCCGGTTCGAGCTTGATGCCGAGACTCAAGAAGCTCTGCTCGAGGCCGTCGATCTTGCCGAGGAGCCCGGCACGCTCCTCGGGCCTGATTGTTCCGTCCTGGAGGCGCGCCTGGTAGAAGGTGAGCTGCGAGAGAATCTCGCGCTCCCGCTCGAGGAACCGGTCGTCCCCCTTCTCCCCCGTGCGGCTCATCGCCTCTCTCAGCAGCGAGGCCAGAATCTGCGCCCGGCAGCGCTCCGTGTAGCCGAAGGCCTCCCGTACGTCCGGCGCACGCCGCGCCCCCGAGAGGGTAAGAGAAACGATGCGCTCATACGGGAGAATCGCGGGTTCGAGAAAATGCCTGCGCAGCTCGTCCGAGCCGGCGAGGCGCCTGAGAGATTCCACGGAGAGAATCGCCCGGTTCTGGAGTGAATAGCTCTTCGCCGTGTCCCCCTCGGCGAGATAGAGCTCGCCAAGGTCGCTGAGACACTTCCACCGGAGCTCCTCGAGCCCGCTCCCCTCGGCGAGCGAGAGGGCGTGCTCCAGGTATGCGATCGAGGACGCGGTCGGACCTCCGGCCATGCCGAGGAGATACAGGGCCCGGGCGCGCATATAATCCTGCCCCTCGCGGGGGAGCCTCGCGAGCGCCTCCTCGAGGCACTTCCTGGCCGACGCATAATCCTTGAGCTGGATGTAGAGCGAGGCGAGGTTGTTGAGCGCCCAGACAATCTCCGTCTCCTCCTTCGAGGCACGGGCGATCTCGAGACATTTCCTGTAGAGTTCCTCCGCGAGATCGGTTCGCCCGGCCGAGGAGTACGCCGAGCCCATGCCGCTCACGACCCTCCCGAGAAAACGCTGGTCCCCCGTCTCCGTCGCGACGGCAAAAGCCTCCTCGTAGTGCTTCAACGCCTCGGCGTAGTTGCCGAGGTAGAAATAGACCGAGCCCATACTGTAGTGCACGTCGCCGAAGCCGGCGCGGTCGCCGGTCTCCTCGTAGATCGTCATCGCTTCATGCTCGAGCGAAAGTGCCTCGCGATAGCGGCCCTGCATGTCCGCGATTCCCCCGAGTGAATTGAGAGCCCACGCCGTCCCCCGCTTGTCCCCGAGCTTCCGTTTCACCTCGAGCGTTCTCCGATAGTACTCCTGTGCTTTTTCGAAATCGCCGAGCTTGTGGTAGTTGACCGCGAGCCCCGCGAGCGCCCAGCCCATGCCGTAGAGGCTTTTCATGTCCTCGTAGATCTTGAGCGCGTACTCGTAATGCCGGCCGGCCGTCGCGTAATCGCCGAGAGCGCTCCACAGGTAGCCGAGGCGGAGCTCCGCGCCGAGCTCGCCCCAGACGTTGTTCTGTTCGGTATGCAGGGCGAGAGACTGCTGGAAGAGCTTGAGCGCTCCCTCCTTGTCCCCTTTCGCCTCGGCGATGGCGCCGCGGCCGTAGGAGATATAGCCAAGGATCCATTTCAGACCGCACGCCTCCGCGGTCACCTCGCACTGCGTGAAACGCGCGGCGGCGTCGTCGAGCGCGCCCGTGTTCACCTCGACCTGGGCGAGATTATTGAGAAGGATGGCAGCATCTTCCTTGCTCCCCATGGCTTGCTCGAGAGCGAGCGCCTGTTCGTAGTGCGCCCGGGCCTCTTTGAAACGCTGGCGCTTCTCCTCTATCCGCCCGAGCCCGGCGAGGCAGCCGCTCTCGAGCCGTCTGAACCCCCTCGAACTCGCGAGGGAGAGCGCCGCGCGGTAGAGGCTGTCGGCCCCGCCGATCCGGTCCTTCCCGTTCAGACATTCGGCCTCGACGAGCGTCGAGCCGGCGCGGAGCCGCTCCGCCTGCGCACGGCTCGAGGGAAGTGCCTTGAACCTCTGCGCGGACTCGAGGGCGCTATCGGCGTCCTGGTTTGCGAGGAGACACCGTGCGAGCGCCTCGACGCAGACGACCGTCGAGAGCGTGTCCTTGTCCCGGACGGCGACATCGGAAGCGCTTCTGAACTGGACCGCGGCTTCCTTGAAGCTCCGTTGGACCCGCGCCCTCTCGCCGTCCAGGTAGAGCTTGAAGATCTCGCGGCGCGCGCTCGTCGTCCGCTCGAGGACCCGCCCGCAGTACGCGATCGCGGCGTTCGGCGCGCAGAGCCTCGAGCGCGCCTCGATAAGGCCGCCGGCGAGCTCGACGAGAGCGCCTTTGTCCGTGAGTGCGCCCTCGAAGAATTGCGCGGCTTTCTCGTTGAGCCCCGCGTCGAGGAGCGCGGAGCCCGCGTTGTATGTGTCGAGCCGATTTGCGGCGGCAGATCGGTCCGCTCCCGCCCCGATGACGGATGAGCCGGCCGCGAGAATCGCTCCGAAGGCTATCAGCAGACAAACATGTGTTTTCACGTGAGCGCTCCCGTGGAGGTCTTCCAGCGTTTCCAGATATCAGCGAGAATCTTCTTCTTCGCGCGCAGCATCTGGTCCTTGGATTCCGAATGGACGGTTCCCGCCGCGGCGCCCACGTGCCCGTCTCCGATATTGAGCGCGCGCATGATCTCCCCGATGTCCTTGCCGTGCTCCTTCCCGACCATGTTCATGGAGAGGGACATCGACAGAGAGATGTCGTTCGTCTTGCGGTCCCCGCGGAAGAGCGGGCTCACGGTCAGCGCCGCGAGCGCCGCGGGCTCGATGAGGTAGGCGAGATTCTTGAGAACGCGCGGCGGTCTCGTGTGCGCGGTAAAATCGAGGATGATGAGCTCGTGCGCCGCGTCCTCCGGCAGGAAGCTGATCGATTTTCTCAAGAACTCGACCATGCGCTTTTCCTCCTCGCGGTACCGCGAGGCCTGCGAGGCGACGGTCGCGTCCGCCAGGGCCTCCGAAAGAGAGACGTCGCGCACGAGGCGGACGAGATGATCGAGGTACTTCGTGCGATCGCGCGGGCTCGGGAGATACGCCTTGAGGCTCATATCGACGAGCTTTCCCGGTGTCTCGCGGCGCCACTCCTCCACGGAGCGGTAGTTGAACGAGTCGATCGTGTCGGCCTCGGATACCCACTCGGCGAAGCGCGCGGGGAGCTCCGTCCCCTTCTCGGAGAAATACTCGAACACGACCCGGGCGGCGGAGGGCTTCCGCTCATCGAGCCGTCCCGGGATCCCGGCGGGATCGATTCCGCGGAGTACCATCGCCTCGCGGTTCCCCGGATGGTGATCGAACCAGAGCCCGCATTCGAGCGGATACGGAAGATCGCACACGACGTCGCGCAACCCGATGGAGATCTCGGCGCGCGTGATCGTCATCGGCCCCGCGAAGATGAACGTGTCGCAGCCGAGAACGAAAGCGCAGACCGCGCCCGAGACGACGCCGTCGAAATCACTGTGCGTTATGATGCGATCGTAATCCATCAGTGTCCCGAGGCGAGCACCGCCGCCCCCACCGCGAGCCCGATGACGAAGTTGATCGTCTTGACCACGACGAACGTCCTGCGCGACTGGGCGAGCATCGGGAGCATCCCGTGCCCGTCCTGCACGATGCAGCTCGCGAGCAGAATGCTGAACGGAATCGCTCCGCGCGCGAAGAGCGTCACGAACACGAGGTGCGGTCCCGATTCGGGAATGAGCCCGATGACGCACGCGATGACGAGCACGAGCCACTTGCCGCGCGCGACCGCGCCGACGACGTCGAAGTGCGAGCGATCGAAGAGGAGATACATGGCGACGAGCGCGCCGAGGGTCCAGAGGAATATGCCGGGGAGGTGGCGCTTCGCGACGTGCCGCCAGAGATGCTCCTCGAGGAAATGATCGGACACGGTCGCCACGATGAAGAGCGCGATCGCGGAGGCGACGAGGAGCATGACGCGCACCGAGTTCCATCCCGCGGGCTCGATCTCGCCCGACACGACGCCCGCGGCGAGGAGGATGAGCGACACGGCGAGGGTCCCCCGCGCCGCGGTGCAATCCTTCCACTGCCGCTTGATCTGGGCGCCGTCGAGCGCGGTTCCCTCGACGCGCGCGTGAACTTCGAGCCCGTCGCAGAGGAGCGCTTCGGCGCCGAAACGGCGGGTCACGATCGCGTCGGTCAAGGCGCCGGCGAGCACGCCGAGCGCGAAGCATATCCCGAAAATGAGAAGCGCCGAACGGGGTACGAGCGCGAGCATCACGAACTCCTCGTCGCCGCTCGTCGCAAGCATCGCGGCGACGACGGCGCCGAGGCCGAGGATACGGTGCGCGTACATCGCGACGACCGCGAAGTTCCCGAGGCAGCCGGGGATGAGTCCGAGGCCCGCGGCGAGCGAGTACTGCACCCAGCGGTTCCGCGCGAGCACGCTCTGCCAGGCGCCGCTCGTCACCACGTTGACATATTCGATGACCAGCATCATCACGAAGACGAATCCCGTGATGACGATCGTTTCCCTGATGACCTCGATCATGCGCGACGCTCCCGTGGCATCATTCCTCGAGGAGGCTCCCCCGCTTGACGGCGCCGTCGCCGAAGCGCCTGGCGATCTCGTCGGCAGCCCGCTCGACCTTCTCCCATTTATCGTCGGCCCCCTCCGCCTCGCGGAAGAGGGACATCTGGCCCGGCTTCCCAAGCTCTTCGACCGGCTCGAGATTCGACACGCCGACTCCGACGAGCCGGACCCTGGAGCGGAGATTATACATGGCGAGAAGCTTCACCGTCTCATGATATATCGTCTCGCCGAGCTGAGTCGGCTCGTCGAGCGTCTCGCTCCGCGTGATCTGACGAAAATCACGGTGCTTGAGCTTGAGCGTCACGGTCCGCCCGCGGAACCCTTCCTCCCTGAGGCGCCGCCCGATGCGGTCCGACTGCTCGAGAAGGTAGCGCTTGATAATTCTCTCGTCGTCGGTGTCCTCGGGGAACGTGTCCTCGGCGCTGATCGATTTCGGGGCCGTGTAGGGCTCGACGCGCACGCCCTCATCCCCGCCGCGCGCAGCGTCGAAAAGCCACGCGCCGTACTTTCCGAACCGTTCCTCGAGCCACGCGGACGTGTATTTCCCGATGTCGCCGACGAATTCGATCCCGAGCTTCGCGAGCTCTTCGCCGCTCCTGCCGCCGATGCCGGGCACCTTGCGGACCGGGAGTCTCTCGAGGAACCGCGCCACCTCGGCGGGGGGCACGATCGTGAGGCCATCCGGCTTATTTCTTTCGGATGCGATCTTCGCGAGGAGCTTCGAGACGGAAACGCCGACGGAGCACGTGAGTGAGGTCTTGTTCCTGATTGCGGCTTTGATCGCACGCCCAGTCTTCATGGGGTCGCCGAAGAGGTGCCCCGTGCCGGTCAGATCGACGAACGCCTCGTCGACGGATACCTGCTCGACGAGCGGGGAGAATTCCCCGAGGCATTTCATGACGACGTGGGAAACCTCGACGTAGCGCTGCATCCGAACCGGCAGAAACACGCCACTCGGACACAGCCGCCGCGCCTGGAAGAGCGGCATCGCCGAATGAACGCCGAAGGCGCGCGCCTCGTAGCTCGCCGCGCTCACGACGCCCCGCCTCATGTCTCCGCCGACGATGACCGGCTTCCCCATGAGAGCCGGGTCGTCGAGCATCTCGACGGAGGCGTAGAAGGCGTCCATGTCGATGTGCGCGATGACGCGCCGGCCTGCCCAAAGCGCACCGTTCTCGTCCGCCATGTGATCACACCTGCCCTTCCGGATCGCAGTATATCACACCCTGCCGGAATTTTTCCTTGACAGCCCCCGGCCTATTCTGGTATTTTAGTACCTGATTAATCTGATTGAGGTGCTGCAATGTCGAACTTCATAAAACTCTCGGAGGCTGCCTCGCTCGCGTTCCATACGGCGACGTTCCTGGCGCAGCATACGGACCGGCTCGTTTCGAGCCGCGAGATCGCGAAAACGCTCGGGGCCTCGGAGAACCATCTCTCCAAGGTCCTCCAGCGCCTCGCCCACAACGGGATCGTCCACTCGACGCGGGGTCCGAACGGCGGGTTCAGGATCCGCACGCCGTGGGAGAAGATCAAACTCATCGAGATATACGAGGCGATCGAGGGGCCGTTGACCCCGGGGCGCTGTTTCCTCGGCCTCCCCGTTTGCAGGGGGAACAGGTGCGCGCTCGGGGTGCTCGTCCACAAGACCGATGAGGCGATGAGAAAATGCCTCGCGGGCACGACCCTGACGGAGATGGCGAGGAGCTTTCGCCCCAGCGCCTGAAGGCATGCATACGATGCGAACGAGAATCGATACTGCAGGACAATCTCACATCACAGGAGGCAGGAATTATGATCGTTAAGCTCAAAGAGGGCGTGTACGGGGTCGGCGTCGTCGACTGGGAGTTGAGAGAGTTTCACGGGCACGAGCTCACGACCCCCCGCGGTTCGACGTACAATGCCTACCTCATCATGGACAAGAAAACCGTTCTCGTCGACACGGTCTGGGGGCCGTTCGCGGATCAGCTCATGGACAACATTCGCGAGCTCGTCGATCCGGCGAAGATCGACATCGTCGTCGCGAACCACGCCGAGACCGACCACTCGGGGGCGCTCCCCACGGTCATGCGTCACGCGCCGAACGCCGAGGTCATCGTGTCCAGGCAGGGAGCGACGAGCATCCCCGGGCATTACCACGAGAACTGGAAATTCAGGAAGGTGACGACGGGAGACAAGATCAACATCGGGAACAACGATCTCGTCTTCGTCGAGGCGCCGATGCTCCATTGGCCGGACAGCATGTTCACGTATCTGACGGGGCACAATATACTCATGCCGAACGACGCCTTCGGCCAGCACTACGCGACGGCGTTCCACTTCAACGACGAGGTCAATCAGGAGGAGCTCTACGAGGAGGCGTTCAGGTACTACGCGAACATCCTCACGCCATACAGCGACCGCGTGATCAAGAAGATCGACGAGCTTCTCGCCCTCAAGCTCCCCGTCGACATGATCGCGCCGAGCCACGGCATCATCTGGCGCACGGACCCGCTCCAGATAGTGAAGAAATACGGGGAATGGGCTGCCCAGAAGCCCGAGCCGCGCGCCGTCATTCTCTATGACACCATGTGGAACGGGACGCGCCTCATGGCCGAGGCGATCGGCGACGGCCTCGCCGAGGCGGGGGTCGACCACAAGATCCTCAATCTCGCCGTCTCCGACCGGAACGACGTCCTCGTCGAAGTCTTCAAAGCGCGGACGATCCTCGTCGGCTCTCCGACGATCAACAACGGCGTGCTTCCGACGATAATGCCGGTCCTCACCGACATCAAGGGGCTCAAGTTCAAGAACAAGATCGGCGCGGCGTTCGGTTCTTACGGATGGAGCGGCGAGGCCGTGAAGATGATCGAGGAGCACCTGACAGCCTCGGGCATTCCAATCGTCCGGGACGGGATCAAGTTCAAATGGCAGCCGCTGCCCGAGGAGCTCGACGCGTGCCGGGAGTTCGGGCGGGAAATCGCCGAAGAGACGAAGAAGCCCTGCGCGGCCTGACGGCCGATGAAAAACGTATTCGAACCGCCAATCGAGGCGGTACGCGAGGAAGGAGACCGAAGCGATGAGCATGTTCTGTTATCAATGCGAACAGACGACGAAAGGGACCGCATGTACCGTTACGGGCGTCTGCGGCAAGGACGCCCCGACCGCCGCCCTGCAGGACGTCCTGCTCAATGTGACGAAGGGAATCTCGATGTACGCACATCGCGCCGCGAAGCTCGGCGCGCGCGACCGCGAGATCGACGTTTTTACGATCGAGGCGCTCTTTTCGACCGTGACGAACGTGAACTTCAGCCCCGACGCCCTCGCGACGCTCATCGAGCGTGCTGCGTCCGTGCGCGACCGCTCGAAAGCGCTCTATGAGGCGGCGTGCGCGAAGGCCGGAAAGAAGCCCGAAGAGTTGAGCGGGCCGGCTGCGTGGAAGAGCGCGCGCGACAGGGATGGGCTCATCCGCCAGGCTCACGAGATATCGATTGCCGAGCGCACCGGAAAGCTCGGCGCCGACATCGCGGGGCTCCAGGAGCTTGTGACGTACGGCCTCAAGGGCGCCGCCGCGTACGCGGACCACGCGCAGATACTCGGCACGGAGGACGCGTCCCTGTACGCCTCGTTCCACGAGGTGCTCGACGCGCTCACGAAGGAAAAGCCGACTGCGGACGAGCTCCTCGGCTGGGCGCTCAAGGCCGGAGAGATCAACTACAAGGCGATGGAGCTCCTCGACGCCGCCAACACCGGGGCCTACGGCCACCCCACGCCGACGAAGGTGCGCGTGACTCCGGTCAAGGGCAAGGCGATCGTCGTCTCGGGACACGACCTCAAGGACCTCGAAGAGCTTCTCAAGCAGACGGAGGGAACGGGGATCAACGTTTATACGCACGGGGAGATGCTCCCCGCGCACGGGTACCCGGGCCTCAAGAAGCACCGGCACCTCGCCGGCAACTACGGCGGCGCCTGGCAGGAGCAGCAGAAGGAGTTCGAGGCGTTTCCCGGCGCCATTCTCATGACGACGAACTGCATCCAGAAGCCGCGCGGCTCCTACCAGGGCCGCATCTTCACGAGCGGTCTCGTCTCGTGGCCCGGCGTTCAGCACATCGACGGGAAACGCGACTTCGCGCCGGTCATCAAGGCGGCGCTCGCGGCGAGCGGCTTCGCGAAGGACGAGCCGGAGAAAACGATCACGGTTGGCTTCGGGAGAAACGCCGTCATGGGGGTGGCGGGCGCGGTCATCGACGCCGTCAAGGCTGGAAAAATCCGCCATTTCTTCCTCATCGGCGGCTGCGACGGCGCGAAGCCCGGCAGAAGCTACTACACCGACCTCGCGAAGGCGGTTCCGAAGGACTCCGTCATTCTCACGCTCGCGTGCGGCAAGTACCGGTTCAACAAGCTCGACTTCGGGGACATCGGCGGCATTCCCCGGCTCCTCGACGTCGGGCAATGCAACGACTCCTACTCGGCGATTCAGATCGCGCTCGCCCTGTCGAAGGCGTTCGGGGTCGGCGTGAACGAGCTTCCACTGTCAATCATTCTCTCGTGGTACGAGCAGAAGGCGGTCGCGGTGCTCCTCACGCTTCTCTATCTCGGGGTGAAGAATATCAGGATAGGGCCGAGCCTTCCGGCGTTCGTAACGCCTCCCGTGCTCGGAATCCTCGTGGATCAGTTCGGGATCAAGCCGGTCACGACGCCCGAGGAGGATCTCAAGGCGATCCTCGGCTGACGCACAGCCCGTTTCATCTGATGACTCGGGGCGCGAATTCCTGAATGCGCCGGTTCCGCGAATCGACGACGTAGACGTGGCCGCGAGAGTCCACGGCGACCGCCTCGGGGTGATCGAACTGCCCCGGCGCCGTTCCTCTCGTGCCGAGCTTCGTTTCGAACGATCCGTCCCGCGTGAACCGCAAAAAGCGGTCGTTCCCGAGATCGGCTGCGAAGACGGCGCCGCCCGCGGCTGCCGTTACATCGACGGCGCAGTCGAACTGATCGTCCATAGTTCCAAAGCTGCCCCAGGAGGACAGGAGAAGACCATCCGGCGAGAAGCGCTGAACGCGATCGTTGTGACAATCGGCGACGAGTACGGAGCCGCCGTCCCCCGGAACGATCGCGACGCCCGCGGGGCCGTTGAATTGGCCTGAACCGCTTCCGTATGTTCCCCACGCGCCGAGAAAAGCGCCGCTCGTCGAGAACTTCTCAACGCGATGGTTCCCGCCGTCGGTGACGTAGAGAACGCCGCCTGATGCGGCGACGCCGACGGGACCTCTGAGCTCGCCGTCCCCGGCGCCCTCGCCTCCCCACTTCGCGACGAACGCGCCATCGGTCGTGAACTTCTGAACGCGGTTGTTGCCGCTGTCGGCGACGTAGACGTAGCCGTCCTCGTCGATGGCGATTTTCTCGGGAGCGTCGAACTCGCCGTCGCCGGTCCCCGCCCCTCCCCAATAACGCAGAAGAGCGCCGTCCGCCGTGAACTTCAAGACGAGGTTGCGCCAGTTGTCGGTGACGTATATGTTCCCCGCGCCGTCCACGGCGATTCCCTTCGGGTAAAAGAGGCTCCCGTCCCAAGCGACGAGCTCGTTCCCCCACTGTCTGATGAAGACATACTGA
>DATCCP010000007.1:0-15086 GCA_036511215.1 Candidatus Krumholzibacteriaceae bacterium | reverse complement strand
GAATCGCTGTCGTGGATGTAGGGTCTCCCGTTCGGCCAGTAGATCCACATCTGGCGGCCGTCGAGAAGGAGGACGCTGGTCTTCGCTCCGTCGCTGCTCCGCGATTCGAGCCGCGCGTAGTTGGGCTTCTTGAGCCATACGCGGTAGGTCGAATGGCCGATCTCCTTCCCCCCGGTCTCCCACACGTACTCGCTCTCGTAGCAAAGCGTGCGGGCGTCACGGAACGCATCGTGCATCCTCCGGTATATGGCGAGCGCGGAGACATCCCCCTTGAGACCCACATCCGGAGTCCGCTTCTCCGGCGCCGCAGTCGGACTTGAGAGAAGCACGAGCGCCGCGCTGATGAGCGCCGTCGCGATAAGAGACGAGGAACCTTTTCTCATACGAGCCCCCACACCTTTCTGAGAATCCATTCGACTCCGAGGAACACGACGATGCCGATGAGGATCAAGACGCTCCCGCGCATCTCGTGAACGTCCTTTCGTTCGACGCGCTGTTCAACGGGGTGCAGCCGCCCTGCCAGGGCGCCGAGCGCGGACCCCTCGAGGTATGCGCCTCGCGTCGTCCGGGCGACCTCGGCGAGCATCGCCGGATCGCGCGACGTATTCAGGAACTCGACCGAGACGGGAGTCACGGAAAAGGAGGTCGTGCCCGATATCCCGCTTCCGGATTCGGTGACCTCCGACGCGGTGACAACGTACTCGCCCGCGGGCAGAGGATTGACGGTCGCGCGGTAGTATCCCGTGCGCTTCGAATCGGGCTCAAACAGAATCGCGCTCACGGGCGTGTCGCGTCCCTTCGACCTCTCGCGCACCTCTCCCCTGATCCCTTCCGGGGGACGGCGCTCACCGATGTACGCGGTGAGCTTGACGGGGTCTCCCGCGCGGTAGACGGTTCGGTCGGCGTCGACGGCGAGGGCCGGCGCTTTGGCCCCCTCGGCCAGATACTGGACGAGACCGCCGAAGAAAGATTCGTAGATCCGCTCTCCCTCTTCGCCCGCAAGCTTCCAGCGCCAGACGGGAAAGCCGAGAATCACGCTCGTGAGCCCCTCGCCGCAGGGGGCGATAACAAGAAAGGGTGTGCCGCCCTTCCGGTCGTCGAGGACGAGCGGCACGCGCGCCGAGGACGTCGCCGCGAGACCGGCGATTCTCGCGGGAAGCGGGGGCATCGCCTCGAGACCTTGGGTCTCGGCGAGCGTCGAGGAGACGGGGTCGCTGAAGGCCTCCGCCGAGAGCTTCACGAAGCTCTCGGTGTATTCGACGCGCGGGCTCTGCACGCGTTGGACGGGCAAGAGCGGCGCGAGGATACCGAACGATCCTTCTCTCCCGAGGGGGGAATTCTCATCCGCGAGAAAGAGGACGCTCCCTCCGGACCGCACGAATGCCTCGAGCACGGCCGCATTCGGAGACGCGTTGAAGAGCTTCGCATCGTCGGAGACGATGACGAGATCATAGCGTTCGAGCGCGGCGGAGCTCGCGGGGAAGGTCCAGGGTCTGTCGCCCGGGCTCATGACGAACCCTTTCCCCTCGGCCCAGGAAACGGTCTCCACCTCGAGTCGTTTCGAGCGCTTGACGAGATCGCGCACGAAGGTTGTGTTCCAATCGGGGAACTGGTCGATATAGAGAATGCGCACCTTATCCTTGAGGACGTTCAGCCGGAACGACTCGGTGTTGTTCTCCCGCTGCTCCTCTCCGGCGACGGGGAGCACTTCGACGGAGAGCCGATGCTCCCCTTCGACCTCGGCCGTGTAGCTCAGGGGCACGCTGATGATCTCCGCGTCCTTTTTCGCGACGACGGATACGCCGCCCTTGACCGTTCCCCCTTCGAGGAGACGCACGGCGAGCGTTGTGCCCCTCACGCCCGATGCCCGAAGAACGGCCTCCACGCTCATCTTCGTTCCCTTGTATGCGATGCGCTCCGCGATGACCTCCTCGATCGAAACGTCGGCCTTGCCGAGCGTGTCGCCGAACCCCGCCGCATAGACGGGCACCGCGATATCCTCCCCCGACGTGACCATCCCGCGCGTCACCATGCCGTCCGACAGCAGAATGATGGCCGCGAGATTCCGCGAGCGGTAGCGCCTCTGGACTCCCTCGAGAGCGCCCCATATGTCCGTTCCCTCTCCGTCCGCCCTGACGACGCTATCGGGACGAATGGGCCCGCTCGCGATGGTTCCCGCGAAGGGAACGGTCTCCACGTCCACCCGCGCGGGCGCGAAGGCGCGGCGAAGGGCGGCCACGCCGCCGAGGGCGTCCTCGAGCCGGGTCTTTCCCGATGAATCGCGGATTCCCATGCTGCGGGAGTGGTCGAGGAGGACGACGACGACGGATCTCTGCACATCGGTCCTCGTCGACACGAACGAGGGATTGATGAGGAGAAGCCCGAGGAGGACGAACGCGCCGATGCGAAGTGCGGCGAGAAGCGCGCGGCGCACCCGGGAGACCGGGGGAAACGTGCGCCGGTACGCGAGGAGCGTGAAGACGACGAGCGCGGCGGCGGGGAGCATTGTCCAGAGCTCGATGCGCATCGGACCGTTCCTTGTTAGAGCGCGTTACGTAGTGCGTTTGAATGCTATCAGAGAGGGGGAAATCGTGTCACCATCGAAAAACCGCCCGGTGGGCCCGGTGCGGCGGTACGAAGTTGTGGCGGAGAATCGAGGGCGACGTATGAGGGGGAGGCGCCCCTATTCGGCCTTGTGCCCGTGCGTGCTCCCGACGCTGGCGCCGCCGCTGTTCGAGGACGTATCCTCGCCGCCCGAATCGGCGGATCTCGCGCCGCCATCGGCCGAGGCGCCCTTGAAGCTCTTCACCGCTTCCTTGACCGTATCGAAGCTCTGGAGAATCGTCTGGAACTCGAGCAGCTCGAAAACCTCGTACACGTCTCCGATCATCGAGGCGAGCTTGAGGTCGCCGCCGTTCTCGCGGATCGACTTGATCTCGCTGATGAATATGCCCCACCCCGCCGAACTGATGTAGTTCACGCCGCCGAGATCCATGACGATATTGTACCGGCCTTTCTTGAGAAGCCTTTTCAGGCTCTCCTCGAGCTCGGCCGATGTAGTGGTATCCACGTACCCCTGAACGGACAGCACCGACACGTCCGGGTCTTCTTCAGGCCGCGAGAATGATACGTTGATCCCTTCCATGCTCAGTTCCTTTCATACGCCGTTAATTTTTGTATTCTGATGGGACGCGAACGCGGACAACGCTTCCTCTTTCGTGCCGTACGGCTTGAGAAGCGTATTGAACTCGAGGAGGTCGAACACTTCCCGCACGTCCGGATGCATCGCCGCGAGCTTGATGTCCCCGTTGCGCTGTCTGATCCCCTTGATCTCTCCCACGAAGATACCCCAACCCGCCGAGCTGATGTAGTTCACACCGCCGAGGTCGGCGACGATCCGCACGCTGTTCGAAGTGACGAGCTCGTTGAACTTGTCCTCGAGGAACTGCGCCGTCCCCGAATCGATGATCCCGTGGAGCTTCAGAACAACGACGTTTTCCGCGAATTCCTCATCAATGATCAGTTTGTCCATGTCTGCCCAATCCTCTACTGGCCCCAACCAGTATTAGCAAACTTCAGTCCAATAACGCCTTAAGAAGGATAAAAATGCCCTGCCGGTCGTTCTCGGATAACCGCAGGTTTTTCTGAGCCTTCTGGTACGTGGTATTTATCTCGAGGGCCTTGCGGAAGGCGGTGCTCGCCTTGTCCATGAATATCTTGCATTTTGCGGTATACAAGATGCCGAGCGTGTTGTGGCCGTCGGCGAAGGTCGGATTCTGGTCGACAATCTCCCGCACCCGGTTGAGATACTTCTCGATGTCCTCCTCCCGGAACTCCTCTCCGTCGGAAATGAGCATCATGTAGAGATCGAGGACGATGCCATCGATCCCGCCGCGGACGGAGTTCTGCGGGGCCGATTCGAGGACCTCGAGAGCGCCCGCATAGTCCTTGTCCCTGAAGAGCTTCCGTGCCTGTTCGATGCGCTCGTTGAGAAGGTACGGATCGAGCTGCACTGCCCGGTCGAGATTGCTCGAGAACGCCGTATCGAGATCGCGCGAGAGCTCGTAGTCCTCCTTCACGATCGAGTTGAGGAGAAACGCGCGAGCGAGGTTCAGGTAGGGCTCGCCGTAGTAGAGGTTAAGAGCGATCGACCGTGTGAAGCATTCGATCGCAAGCTTGCATTTCTGCTGCTTCACGTAGATTTTTCCGAGGAGGTTATGGGCATCCGGGTATTCCGGAGCAATGCCGATCCCCGTTTTCGCGGCCGCGAGCGCCATGTCGTAGTTTCCCATCTCGTAGTGCGACTCGCCGATGAGCATGAAGGGGAGCGAGTCCTTGTTGCCCTTGTCGATTGATCTCTGCGCCTCCTGTATCGCCTCTGGGTAGAGATGCCGCATGAAGAGCAACTGCGCAATCTTCAGGTAGGGCTTCGGATCATCCGTGGAGCGGATTCGGTCGCCGGCGCCGAGAACGAGCTGAAACTTCTGTTTGTTCTCGAGGTGCGCCTCTTTCGTTGCGCGTCTCAGGTCGTCGGGAGCCGCCTTGCCGTTGATGTTCGTCTGCACCGTGTCGAAGAGAACGCCGTTCGTGAAGAAGGAGCTCTGGATGACCCCCTTCTGCGAAAGGAGACTCGTCTGGAGAAAATACTTCCTTCCCCCGTGGTCGATCTCTTCTCTGAGCTCGAAACTCGTCACCTTATTATCCTCCATACCGGGACCTTCTCCACGCTGCGCTCACGCGCGAGGCACGAGCCCCGGGGCCGCATCAGCGGCCTCCTCGCACGGTCGCTCGAAGCCGAGAATCTCCTCGGTGAGGTGGTAGTAGTCGAACGCTCCCCGCGAAAGCGGCGCGTGCTCGAATATCGTCTTGTTCTGACCGGGAGCCTCGCGTATCGCGGCGTTCATGCGGACGACCGTCGAGAAGATCCGGTCTCCGAAGTGCTCGCGGAGATCCTCGAGTATACGGTGCGAGAGCCGCAGGCGCGAATCGTAAAAGGTCGGCAGCAGCCTGAAAGAAATGGGATTGCGGCTGTTGAGCATTTGGATCTCCTCGATGATCGCGGCGGTCTGCTCCGCGCCGGCCTGCGCCAGGTAGTCCATCGAAACCGGGATGATGACCTCGTCGCTGTAGGCGAGCGCGTTGATGTTGATCAGGTTGAGAGACGGCGAGCAGTCGCAGATCACGTAGTCGCATCCCTTGAGATGCTTCAGCGAATCGGCGAGCCGCCGCTCGCGGTGCTCCCGGGGGCCGAGCTTGAGCTCGACCTCCGCGAGCTTGCGCCCCCCGGAGTCGATTAAAAAGAGATTGTCGCGTATCTGGAGAATATCGACCTCCCCCGACGTGAGGAGATCGGCGAGCCCCTTCGCGCCCGTGACGCCGAACGTCACGGCGACGCTGCGTTGCGGGTCGCAGTCGATGAGGAGCACGCGCCTGCCGGACAGGGAGAGGCCGTGGGCGAGGCTCACGGCGGTCGTCGTTTTCCCCGTCCCCCCCTTCATGGTCATGATCGCGTACTTCTTCATAAGTCACTTCTTTCGATGTTTCGAGTTCTTCCTCGCCACGGAGAGCTTCTTGCCGTATTCGTTCCACCCCATCTTCTTGATCCGTTTGTCCTTGTCCTCGCGCACGTCCGTGCGCTGCTTGAAATCGATGAAGATGACCTTTTCCGCTTCCTTCACCGTTTTGAGCGGCTCGAGAGGAATGATATCGGCCTTCCCGAGAAGCGCCGACGCAAGATCCCCATCCCCGCTCGCCGGCCCGGCCGGCTTCGCCGGGAGTCCCGAGCCCCTCGCCGGCGCGCTCAGACGTTTCTCCGTGAGAGCGATCTCGCTCAAGGCCCGCTCAAGCGTTCCGTAGTGCGGCATGAACGGCTCGAAACCGAGGTCCCTGAATATCCTGAGAATCATCGAGCTCATGCCCGCCAGCGCGAGCTTCCCGCCGGAATCGCCGAGCCTCTGCATGTATTTCACGATGATTCCCCATCCACTGCTGCTGATATAGACCATATTGGAAAGGTCGAGCACAAGGTGCGCGGGGCTCTCCGCGAGGGACTGCTCGAGCCGGCCCTCGAACTCCTCCGACGTCGAAGAATCGACGGCGCCGTCCACCGTGAGCACGATTGTTCCCTTCGCGCCTTCCTTCGCCTTCGAAACGCTGATCGCAAGGGCGGGCCCGGCGCTTTTGCCGTCCGGCGCCGGGATCCCGGTTGCCGCGGGCCGCTCGGCTTCGCCCGGAGCACTTTCTTCCTCGAGCGACTCCTCGTCGCCCTCGACCGATGGCGGAGCATTCTTGAAATTCTCTATGGCCTCGGCGAGAACGCCGAACGAGCGCATAATCGAGTCGAAGCTGAGCATGTGGAAGATGCTCGAGACCTCCTCATCCATGCCGAAGATCTTGATATCCCCGCCGCGCGCCCGGATATCCTTGATGCGGGAGGCGAAGACGCCCCACCCGCTCGAGCTCACGTATTCGACCCGCGACATATCGACGACGAGCTTCACGATGCCGCGATCGACGAACCCGTCCATGACCGTGCGGAGGCTCACGCAACTCACCGTGTCGATGACCCCGTCGAGATACAGTATCGTGATCTCCCCCCGGTCTCCCACGGTTCCCGCCTCGATCTTGAGCGGCGTCCACGGAGCTTCCGATCCGGCGACTTCGAGGAGCTTGGGTCCGCCCGGCGATTGCCCGACCTCGAGAGGCTTGAGCGCGGCGCTTCGCCGCGACACCTCCTCGAGTCGCTCCTGCCGCTCCTCGAGCGGAAGCGATACGTACTGAACGGCCTCCTCCAGATCTCTGAACTGCATGATGATCTCCTGGAAGCCGAGAAGCTCGTAGATGTCGTAGACCTCGGGTGACATCCCGACGAGCACGACGTCACCGTCGCCTTCCCTGAGAGACTTCACCCTTCCCGTGAATATTCCCCAGCCGCCGCTCGAGATATAGGTCACATCCTTGAGATCGACGACGATCTTCCGGTAGCCGTACTCGTACACGCTTTCGAGGATGCCCTCGAGCTCGCCGGTGGACGAGGAATCGAGGTGCCCCTTGACCCGGAGAACGACGATCCCTCCATCGAGCTCTTCCGAGGTGACCTCGACCGGCCGCGCCTCGCCGGTCTCGAGCCCGGCCTCGCGGCTGATCCGCCGCTCGTGCAGGCGGGAGGAGGCGGCCTTCGCTAGTTTCGGCACACGGGGAGCGCGCGGAGCCCCCGCCTCCCGGGGCGTCGTTTCCTCCGCCGACGGTGGCAGAGCCGCTCCCGCGGCGGACTGGAGCCCTGACGGTTCGACGTGCGCGTGCGCGGCCATCATCGTCTTGAAATCCTCGTCGCTGATGAGCTTGTTGCGACGAAGGTACTCGAGCCGCATCTCGTACGTGTTGAGACGTATCCGTTTCAACTCGTCGTAGAGGATCGCGGGGGAGAGACGATCCTTCTCCTCTTTGCTCTCGTTGAAGAGCGCGGCGATCTTCTTCGCCCCGAGCTTCGGGCTCGTCTTGATGATCTCCAGAATCCCTTTTCGCTGTTCGAGGCTCACGCGCCGGATATCCTGCTCCTGGCGGAGCGTCTTGTCCTGAAGCCCGCGGGCGCCCATCTCGACGAGACGCTTCTTGTACCGGTAGTACGTGGAAGGCGACACCTTCATCATCCGGCATGCTTCCGCGACGGACACGCCCTGGATCTCGACGAGGTCGAGGAGCTTCTTGCGGATGCCGTAGAGGACCTCGTCCGCCATGAGCTTTTCCTTGATCGCGACGACGGTGATATCGTCGTTCTGCGGCTCGTCCCCGGTGAACTCCTTGATGTTGTCGCTCAGGAGATCCATGAACTCCTTCGGGGAAAGCTTGCCGCTCGTCTTGATGAGCTGGATGAGGCGCTCCTCCCCGTACTGCTCCCGGTCCCCGTTCATCGCCTCCGTGACGCCGTCCGTGTAGATGACGAGCATGTCGTCTTTCTTGAGCTTTATCTTCTCGACGTCGATCGAGCGGCGGAAGAGCGTATCGTCGGGGAGACTGATGCCGACGGGAAATCCGCGGGGATTGAGGAAGTACGTCTCATCCGTCTCGGCGCGGAAGAGGATCATCGGGTTGTGTCCCGCGCTCGCGTAGCTGATGATGCGGTTCTTCGAGTCGAGAATGGAGTAGAATATCGTGACGAACATGCCCTTTTTCATATCTTCCGTCACGAAGTCGTTCATCCGCGCCATGACTTCGGCGGCGGAGTAGTTCCCGCGCGCCTCCATCCTCAGCGCGGTTCTGATCATCGTCATGACGAGCGAGCCGGGCACTCCCTTTCCCGAAACGTCCGCGACGACGACGCCGAGATTGTCGTCGTCGACCCGCACGAAGTCGTAGTAATCCCCGCCGACCTCCTTTGCCGCCTTGTAGTAGCTCGCGATATCGTATCCGCCGATCTCGGGAACGCGCTTCGGCAGGAGCGTATGCTGGATCTCCTGCGCGACCTGCATCTCTTTCTGGAGGCGCTCCTGCTCGACGACGTTCTTCTGCGCATCCCGGAACTTGGATGTTATCTCGTTGAACGCCCGGGCGATCTCGCCGATCTCCCTGGGGCCCTCGATCTTGATCTCGTTGTTGAGCGAGCCCTCTCCGATGGCGCGGACACCGTCGGTCAGGGCCTGGATCGGTCTCACGAAGACGGCGATGAGGAGGTAGATGAGCGCCACGCCCGCCGCGAACACGCCGATGAGGAGCAGCGTCATCATCGGGCGCGGATCGTTGATGTCCTCCGTCACGATCGCCTCCGAGACCCCCATGACGATACGTCCGAGGGGCTCGCCTCCCCTCGTCTCGGCGCCCGCACGGTACACGGGCTGGTGGAACTCCCTGACCGCGCCGACGTCCGGCATCCGGACCGTCCGTATCACGCCCCCCGGCGGGAGCGCGCGCGCGTCGGCCGGGATCTCATACCTCGTGAGAAGCTCGTCCACGTTGCTCGATGAGACGACGAGGCCGCTCGCGTCGACGAGCTTGATGTATCTCAATTCCGGATACTTCCTGATCTGTTTGATGAAGGCGTCGCTCAGCCTCGTGCGCTCAACGGAGAATTGATCCTCGGCCAGAGCGTTCTCGCTCGAGACGGCGACGTTCTCGACGATCGCCTTGCGCTGGAGCCATGCCTGCGCGAACCTCCCGTGAACCTCGATCGTCTGCCGGTAGAAGAGAATCGACCAGAGAAACACGATGAGGCCGAGGAGCCCAAGCGTCGCCCGCAGCGCGAACTTGAACCGGAGCGTGGAGGTCCACTTGGGACGCATGAGGGAGAAGAAAAGTGGCGCCTGCGGGATCGTCGCAGTCGAGCTCTTGGACATGAAGAGCCGATTGCCCCCGGGGGCTGTCGAATAGCTGAGGGAGTCCATGAGGCGGTTCATGAGAAATATGCCGAGGCCGCCCTTTTTCCCTATCTCCACGTAGAGATCGAGGTCCGGCTCCTTCACCTTCGACCAGTCAAACGCCTCCCCGCGGTCGAAGATGTTGATCTCGACCTTGTGCGGCTCCGCCTGGACGTCGAGTCTGATATCTCCGCCCCTGTCTTTGTACGCGTGCTTGATGATGTTTGTGCATGCCTCGTCCACGGCGAGCTTCGTATTGTTCGTCTCGCTCTTCGAGAAGCCCGCCCGGTCGCAGATGTCGGCGATGAAATCCCTGACCTCGCTCAGGTTGTTCTCGTCGGCGGGCACCTCGAGATGAAACGTTTCCCGCTCGGTGAGGAAATCTCTCTTCTTCACCGCTTGCCCTCCGGGGTGGCTGCGTTCTGAAGCCGTTTCTGGGCTTCCTCGATATTCTTCGCGACGCTTTCGTTATCGGGATCGATGTTGAGGATCTTTTTCCACCGCTCGATCGCGCTCGCGTAGTCGTTCTGCGTGAAGAACTTCATTCCCTCGATGTACAGCGTGCGGACCTGCTCCTTTTCCTTGAGCGTGAGCGGTGTCATCCGGCGCTGCGCGCGGAAGAGGAGCTTGCGCCCCTCCGCGTGCGTCGGATCGATCCGCAGGAGCTCGCCGAGCTGTTTGGCGGCCTCGTCGTAGCGACCGTCTCCGAAGGCCTTTACGGCGCCGTCGAAGAGCTCGATGATCCTGAGTTTCTTGCTCGTCTCGGTGTAGTCCTTGCTCATCTCGTTGAGGCGCCCGTTGATCCGGTCGGCGGCCGCCTTCGCCTCCGCGGATTCGGGATCGAGCGTGCGCACCATGTTCCATTCGCCGAGCGCGGCGGCCAAGAGCCCCTTCTGCTCGAGGTTGAGCGCCTGAAGGCGGTGCTGCTCGGCGAGGCTCCGGAGCTTGTCCTCCGTCTTTCCAAGATACTCACGCGCCTGCGCGTTTTCCGGATCGAGATCGAGGACGTTCTTCCATTCCGCGCGGGACAGGGCGTAGTCGTCCTTGCTGTAATAGTCGAGGCCGAGCTTGAAGTGCTGGCTGATGAGCGCGGCCTTCTCGGCGTTCTGACTGCGCGCCGCCTCATCCTTGAGAATCGTCCGCTGAACGACGGCGAGGGTATCCGCTACGCCCGCGTTCGTCGGGTCGTACTCGAGGGCGGCCTTGAGCTCGTCGATCGCCTTTCCGAGATCGCCTTTGCCGCGGTAGCGCTCGGCGTCGGAAACATGCCCGGCTATCCGCTTCGAGAATATCTGCTGGATGCGCTTCTCCTCCTCGAGGAGGCGTTCCTTCTCGCGCGCGGCGACCTTTTCCTCGATGGACTGACCGATGCGGGCCGAGACGGATATCGAGTTGGAGCTGCCCGCATCCGCGCGGCTGAAGTTGCCGTAATCGACCGAGTAGCCTCGCCAGGCGACGCCCAACCCCGCCGTGATCCTGTCCGCGTCGAACCCGACGCGTACGCTGACCATCCGGTACACGTACTCCGCCCCGAACCGGAGCTCTTTCTTGTCGCGCTGCGGAGCGTTCATCTGGAGGGCTAAGGCCAGCGCCGAGCCGTTCTTGAACGGATACGTGTACCCCGCGCCGAGCATGATCGTGCGCGGAACCTTGTCGCTCACCGTGACGAGCTTCGTCTCGGCGCCGATGATATCCTGGAGATTGCAGCCGATGATGAGATTGCGAACGTACTTCGGCTTGTAGAGAAGCCCGATGTCGACCCCGGTGCCGACACCGGAGAAATCCCCGACCCGTTGATTGAGCATCTTGACCGACGAGCCCGCCGTCACCTCGCCGATGTAGCGCCATGGCAGGTTGAAGGCGTAGCCGAGCATCATCTGGCTCTCCCGGTACGTGAGATCCCCCGTTTCCCTGCTGAATTCGTCGAAGCCCCGGATGCTGCCCGTCCCCACGGACATGATGCCGAGCCCGATCGATCCCATCGAGACCGACGGATACACGAGCCCGAGGAAGTCGTAGCCTGCGTCGCTGAACCCGGAGAAGAGCTGCATATGGTTGAGGACCACGTTCGGATAGCGGTTGAGCCTCAAGGCGGCGGGATTGTAGTAGATCGCCGAGGCGTCGTCGCCGATCGCGGAAAAAGCGCCCCCCATCGCGATTCCCCGGGCGCCCGCGCCGAGGCTGAACACGGAGCGGGTGCCTCCCGTGCCCTCCTGGGCCGAGGCGGCGCCCGCCGCGACGCAGGCGACGCACACGATCGACAACAGTAGAGACAGTCTCTTCAGCATACGGCTCACTTTGCGACGGCGATCTTTATGAGCGCCGATTGCGAACCCGCCTCGACCTTGCACAGGTACACGCCGTTTCTTACGAGCTCGCCGCGATCGTTCCTGCCATCCCACGGAATCTCGTGCCACGTCCCTTCCGGAGCTCCGGTGCCCCCGGCGCTCCCCGGTCCCATGCGCATGCTCCGGACGAGACTGCCGCCGAGATCGTAGATCTTCACCACGACGTTTGCATCCTGCTTGAGGAAATAGCATATCTTCGTCGGCTCGGTGCCGGCTCTGAACGGGTTCGGGTAGTTATGCACGTACTCGTCGAATCGGCCGCTCATGATCGAGAGCGGCCCGCTCAGGAAGTGCCCCGCGATATCCCCGCCGGTCCCCTCGAGGGAAACGCCGACCCTTGGACCCGCGCCGCCGCCCGAGATCGTGACCGACATGACGACGTCCCTCGAGTGCTCGATCTCGAGTCTGATTTCCCCGGCGGGGGCTCCCGAGGCGATGTCCGCGCGCATGAGGAGAGTGTCGGACGTTCCGGGAAGCGCCTCGACGCCGTGGGCGACGACGATGGCGACGGGGTTGCCGCTCGTGACCGTCGCCGCGAACGTATTCCCCAACGCCACGAGCGCTACCTGGGCGATCGACCGGGCCGGATTGGCAAGGCGGTTCCCGTGGCCGTCCTTGAACGCCACGAAGACCGTATCGAGGCCGATGGTATATCCAGAATTGTTCCTCAAAACGATCCGCATGATAGGAACGCCCCGGGCGCCCTGCGGAACGACGTACGGCGGTATCGAATCCTCGCGCGAGATATTCGACATGAGCACGGAGCCCGCCTCCGTCTGGACGGGGATGAACACGTCGCCCGCGGTTATCGCACAGGCGACGTTCGTGTTGACGTCGGTCGCGTACGGCTCCGCGAATTTCACCTCGATGTTCGAGGGCGAAGTCGGGGATCCGGGAGCCCGGATATTCCAGACGACCGGCTGTCCCGGAGAGAAGGCCTTCCGGTAGTGCTCGCCGGCGCCGTCGAGCGTGTACCCCTGCCCCGCGGGCAGAATGAGCTCGATTCTCGCACCGGCGGTGTCGATGGAGGCCTCGCCGGTCTTTGCCGCCGACGCGGTGACCGTAAACGGCATATCGGTCGAAACGACCCCGTCGAGCGCTTCGTGGGGACCGGAGATTCCGGCGGAAAGCGCAAGCGACGGCTTCACAAGAACATGAACGGGGAACACCGCGCGGCACGTCTGGATGGGCAGAAGCGAGTTCACATCCTTGCCGCCGGCGCGGGTGACGAGCGTATCGCTGGCAACGTGAGCGCTCGGCGCCTTGACGGCCCAATCTATCGTGCGCGGCGTTCCGGAGCCCCTGCCGATGTATTTTGTCCGGTCGCCGGTGACGGAGAAGTTCCCGGGCACCGTGAGCTCGACCCAGACCGAATCGGCGTTCGCGGACGGCGTGAAGACTGAGTGCACAAGGAAATCCTGCTCCGTCGACAGCGTTCCGTCGACGGCCCCCTGCGGAGCATCGATTGAAACCGCGCAGCCGCTCAGCCGGGCCGCGAGCTCCGTCCGGAGCGCGAGATGCGTCTCGCCGATGTGAACGGCCGCCGGAGCGGCACGGTTGACGTCATTGGGAATGCGGCTGATGAGCACCTTCACGGTATCCTGCGACGGCACGGCCGGCGCGACAACCGTCCATGACATGGCCCGGCCCGCCGTGAAGCGCTTCACGAGAGGTTCGACGCCCGCCAGCTGCATCGACGACGGAAGGACGAGGGTGACCTCTCCGAGCGTGTCGATGGCGGCCTGCCCCTCGTTCGTGACGAAGGCCGTCACGACGAAACTCTGACCGGTCGAGAGCGTGTCGTCGCGCGCGCCGGCGGGCGCCGTAACCGAGGCGCTGCATGAAAGGAGCGCAGGGAGCTCGACGCGAAGATTCTCGACCGATTCGACGGCCTGGGCCGGGATGACGGGCTGGCCGGTATTCCTCGACACCGCATGCGTGATCGAAGAGCTCAAGATTTCGGTGCCCGGCGCCGGCGCCGCGGTGACCGAGAAGACAAAGTCCTTTTCCGACTTCGACGGGATGGCCGCGGACGGGGCGCCCACGATCGCAGACCCTCCGCTCGAAACGAGGCTGACCTCAACGTCTTCGAGATCGTCCCCCCCCGTGTTCTCGACGCGGACCGTGACGTTGAAGACCTGTCCGACATCGACAATCGAGGTGTTCGGAAAGAGCGCGTTATTCGGCGCATCGCTCGTGACCGAGATGATGCGGAGCCCCGAGGGCGGCTTGACGTGCACGGAGCTGGACCCGCTCGCCGTTTCCGGGGCGCGTCCCGGGTCGTTCATGTCGTGCCACGAGACGAGCGCACCGATCGCGACCGTTCCGGTGTCGCTCCCCGTGGAGACGACACGATAGATCAAGGCGTCCGAACCTCCCCCCGCGACGGTAAGGACGTGTGCTCCCGAGGCGAGCGTGTCCGGCGCGACGACGATGTAGTCGGTCAGCTCCACTCCTCCTCGCGAGAACGAGATGTCGGAGGCCGCGAGCGCGCCGAGCGCGAGCGGCGCCTCCCCGTTGTTCTTGATCGAAACCCGCACCGTCCAGTCGACCGACTGGTTCGCGTTGACCTCCGGCTGGGACGGCGTCACCGAGGTGACGGCGAGCGCCGCGAGGCCCTGTATCATTGCGCGCGTCGTATCGTCGACCGCGCTCAGCACGGAAACGAGACTCGTCTGGTGCGAGTTGTCGTCGAGGGCCCCCCTGATGAAGGCCCTGAAGGTTTCGAGACCGCTCGAAGCCCCCGCGGTCACTCTGAAGGTGTCGGCGACCGATGAGGCGCCGTTCAGGGCACCGACGAGAATGAGCGTATCCGCGATCGTGGAAGAGCCCGATTTCTCGAGGGCAATCCTGATGCTGTCCGCCCTCGCCTCGCCTTCATTTCTTACTTCAACCAAAACAGGGAATCCCTGACCGACATTGACGTAAGGCGACCGCGGGGCCTTGTTTGTCACCTGGACAATCCTGAGCTTCGCGGGAGCCTGAACGCGTATGGTCCCGAAGCCGGAGCCCGATTGTCTCGTGTCGTAAGAGCTGTATACTGCGCTGTTATTCTCCGTCAGTCCCACGTGGGCGTGGAGCGCGATATCGGCTCCCGCCGGGATGAGCGGCGTCGGTGAGATATCGAATACAAGGTGCTTGCAGCTTCCTCCCTCGAGAACGAGTCCCCCCTCGACAAAGCCTGCGGGTGACGGATACGAGAGATGGAGTCTCCCGTCGTAGAACACGTACGTGCTGTCCATCACGAGCGTGAGGGCGGCCTCGCCGCTGTTGCAAACCTCGGCGGTAATCTGCCACGGGGTCGTCTGGCCGCTTGTCACCGTCGTCCGGGAAGGAAGCACCTGCGCCACCCGGGGCGCACCCGGCATCTGGATCACCATGTGGCTGA
>DATCCP010000006.1:0-2340 GCA_036511215.1 Candidatus Krumholzibacteriaceae bacterium | reverse complement strand
CGAGATCGCGCGCTCGCCTGTCGCGAGCACGCCGCCGTACGCGCCGAGGCACGGCCCGCACGCCGGGATCGCGATCTGGGCGCCGGCATTGAGGAGCTTTCGCGCGACGCCGCGCTCGTACGCCTGGTCGAGCACCTTGCGCGAGGCGGGATACACGAGGAGCCGAACGCCCGGCGCGATCTTCTTCCCGCCGAGAATGCGCGAGGCGGTCTCGAGGTCCTCGATGCGGCCGTTCGTGCAAGTGCCGAGGAGTGCCACGTCGATCTTCACGTCGCCCACCTCGCTCACGGGAGCGACGTTATCGACCTTGTGGGGCTTGGCGACCATCGGCGGGATCTTGGAGACGTCGTACGTGTAAACATTCTCGTATCCGGCGTCCTTGTCGGGATCGATCACGTGATACTTCGGAGCACCCACATCCTTCAGATACGCCTCCGTATGCGTGTCGAAGGGCACCATCGCGCACTTGCAGCCCGCCTCGGCGGACATGTTGCAGAGGGTCATCCGGCCGCCGATCCCGATCTCCTGCATCGCCGGGCCGTGGAACTCGATTGACTTGTAGTTCGCCCCCTCGGCCGTCAGCTGCCCGATGACGTACAGGATGATATCCTTCGCCTCGACGTTCTTTCGGAGCTTTCCCTCGAGAACGATCTTGATCGATTCCGGCACGCGCAGCCACGTCTCGCCGAGGGCCCATACGCTCGCGGTCTCCGTGCGGCCGATGGCGATCCCAGCGGCGGCGAGCGCGCCGTGCGTCGTCGTGTGCGAGTCGGAGCCGAAGATCACGACCCCGGGAATCACGTGACCGTACTCGGGGAGCACCTGGTGGCAGATGCCGACGCCGCAGTCATAGAAGCTCTTTATCCCCTGGTCGGCGACGAACTTACGGATGGCCTTGTGATTATCGGCCTTCTTCGAGTCGGGAGGCGGGACCTCGTGGTCAAGCGCGATAAAGACGCGCTCGCGATCCCACACCTTCTTTCCCCCCATCTTCTCGAAGGTCTTGAGAATCGCCGCAGAGTTGTCGTGCGAGAGGATCATATGCGGCTTCGCGAAAACGATCTCGCCGACCGAGACCTCCTTCTTTCCCGAAGCCTTCGCGAGAATCTTCTCGATCAGAGTTTTGCCCATCGCGAATCACTCTCCTGAATAGGCGAAGAGATCCCCCGCGCGGCAGATGTCGAGCTGGACGGTCGTCGGGGTAAGGGCCTTGATGACCGTGCCGCTCCCGCGCTTGATCAACCCCTTTTCGAAATCGATCTCGAGCTCCTCCCCTTCCTGAATACCGGCCTCGGCCAGATTGGGCACCTCGAGGAACGGGAAGCCCGAGTTGATGATGTTGCGCTTGTAGATCGCCCCCGTCGACCCGGTGATGATGATGGAGACGCCGAGCGCCATGAAGCAATCGACCGCCTGCTGGCGCGAGGAGCCGCAGCCGAAGTTGCCCCCCGCGATGACGACGTCGCCCGGCTTCACGGTCGAGGCAAACCTCTCGTAGCCCGCGAGCGTCTCGAATGTGTGCGCCCCCATCTTCTCGAGCTCGGTGATCGCGAGATACTTGTTATGGAAGATCATGTCGGTGTCGATGTTGTCCATGAGGCGGCCTCGCGGGTTTACGACGAGCCGCGCGCGGCCCATGATCACCTTCGGGCAGCCGGCCATTTTCGTCGATGTCTTCTTCGCCCTGGGCTTCCCCGGGGGAAACGGCTTCTCCGGCATCACGCGCCAGGAGATCATCGAGAGATCGGCACGGTGCTTCGAATCCTCGTCAGGCCTGAATCTGAGAAGCTCCCCTGTCCACGTGCGCGGATCGACGATCTTCCCTTCGATCATCGAGGCCGCGAGCACGGCGGGGCTCACGAGATACGTCTCCCCCTTGCCCTGCTTCCCGGCGAAGTTCCGGTTGGAGGTCGAAAGCTGCACCTCGCCTTTGCCGACCATTCCGATCTGTCCCGAGGCGCAGCCGCTGCAGCCGGCGTTCGAAACGAGGGCCCCCGCCTCGATGAAGATCTTGAGGAGCCCTTCCTTCACCATCCGCTCGTAGACCTCCTGCGTCGCCGGCACGATCCGGAGGGAGACACCCTCCTTGATCCGGCGCCCCTTGAGAATGGAGGCGGCGTGAACGAGGTCCTCGAAGCGGCCGTTCGTGCAGGAACCGAGAAAGCCCGTGTCGACACGAGCGCCCGCCATCTCGGAGACCTTCCGCACGTTCTCCGGGCTCGGTGGGCACGCGGCGAGCGGCTCGAGGCCCGAGAGATCCATCGAAAGGGTATCGGTGTATCGTGCGCTTCGATCGGCCTTCGTCGCCTTGATCGACGGATCCCCCGAGCGTTTCCTCAC
>DATCCP010000005.1:0-5918 GCA_036511215.1 Candidatus Krumholzibacteriaceae bacterium | reverse complement strand
TAGGGTGGATATCAGAGGGGAGACCCGATGGAGGACGGACCGGACCGCAAACTCGTCGAGACATGCATGCAGGGCGATCGCGAGGCATACGCCGAGCTCGTGAGGATGCACGCGGGCCGCGTCTACGCGGTCTGTCTGGCCATCGTCGGCACTGAGGCCGACGCCGAGGATCTGGCTCAGGAGGCTCTCGTGAGAGGATCCATGAAGATCGACGAAGTGCTCTTCGCGCGCGGACGTGGTTCCGCTCGCTGATCCGTTTAGACCGGCTTTCTCTTCTTGTGCAGCTCCGCTCTGAGCTTCCCCTGGAGCTCGAGCGGGAGCGCCTTCCCCTTGGGACGCTCGGGAGCCGGCGCCTCATCGCGCGCCCGCTCGACGGGCTTCGGGACGTATGGCTCTTTCTGCAGAAGCGCATGGAGGATAACAAGCGCCGCTTCCTTGTCGGGGATCATCCCCTTCCCTCCCGTCTCGGGATCGAGCTGGGAAAAGGGCGGTATCGGCGAGCCCACGCACGACGGGCAGCCGTGGCTGCACACGCACGTCATGATGAGCTCGAGCGCCGCGGTCATGATCTCCTCAATGAGATCGTACGCCTTGAGCGAGAAGCCGAGGCCGCCGGGATACTTGTCATAGACGTACACGGCGGGGCTGTCCGTCGAGCGGGAGTTCACGGTCGTTCCGATGTCGAGCGGGTCGCACATGACGAAAAGGGGCGCCACCTCGCGGAGCACGTTCGAGAGGCCGAGGAGCCCCTCCCCCGGCGTCCTCCCGTGCCGGCGAACCTCCGCGAACGCCTCGGCCGGGGGCACGACCCACACGCCGGCCGTCTCGAGAATCTGCGGTGGAAGATCGCATTTGCCGTAGCCGATCGAATCGCGGCTCCCGAACTTTATTTTCCTGAACATGAAGGTGAGGCTCGTCACGGAGACGTCGCCGAAGCACACCTTGCTGATGCGCCAGTCCTTCGATTTCTCCTCGCGGTCGACCTTGACCTGGACCTCGGTGATCGACTGCGTGTAGTAATCGACGTTTGTCGGCTCGACGAAGGCGACCTTCTTGTCGGTGTCGAGCTTGTTCACGAAATAGGTCTCGGCCTCGTGAAGATAGATCGCCTGCGGATGAACCTGCTGGAAGGCGCTCGTCTCGTCGATCGTGCCGATGACCTTGGCACCGTCCTTCTCGTTCACGATCGTGTAGACGTTGGGCGAGATGTTGCGAAGGTTCACGTCGGCGCTCGGGTACCCCTTCCCGGTCCAGTACCATTTGCCCTTCACGAAGTTGACCTCGCGCTCGTCCTCGAGGAGCTCGAGAATCGCCGGCGCATACTCCCCCATCGTCTCGACCTCCTTCACCGCAAGCGGAAGCTCGAAGGCGGCCGAGCGCAGATGGGCCATGAGAATGTGGGGATTCCCGGGATCGATGATCGCGTTCTCGGAGGATTTGCCGAAGAAATACTCGGGATGAGCCACGAGGTACTGGTCGAGCGGCGTATTGTACGGAATGAATATCGTAAGCGCCTCTTCCTTCCCGCGCCCCGCCCGCCCCGCCTGCTGCCACGTCGAGGCGATGCTCCCCGGATATCCGACGATAACCGAGGCGTGGAGCGCACCGACGTCGATTCCGAGCTCGAGTGCGTTCGTGCTGATGACGGCCTTGAGGTCGCCGCTGAAGAGACGCCTCTCGATCTCGCGGCGCTCCTCGGGCAGATAGCCACCGCGGTAGGGATGGACGGAGTCCTTCATCGAGGCGCGGTGCTTCCCGAGCATCTCCCGCGTGTAGCGCGTGATGACCTCGCTCACGACGCGGGCCCGCACGAAGGCGATCGTCTGCACGTCGTCGAGAACGAGCCGCGTGACGAGGTCCGCGGCCTCGATATTGGAGCTGCGGCGCTCCATCTCGCCGATGTCGATCGTCGGGGGATTCCAGAATATGAACTGCTTGCGGCCGCGCGGCGAGCCGTCCTCGGCGATGACCCTGACCTTCCGCCCAAGGAGCTTCTCCGCATGCTCGCCGGGATTGGCGATCGTGGCCGATGACGCCGCAATGACCGGGTGCGAACCGTAGTGCGCCGAGATGCGGTCGAGCCGCCGCATAACGTTTGCGATGTGCGAGCCGAAGATGCCGCGGTAGGTGTGGATCTCGTCGATCACGACGTACCGGAGTCGCGAGAGAAAGTTCGCCCACTTCGCGTGGTTCGGGAGGATCCCCGAATGGAGCATGTCGGGGTTCGTGAGGAGCACCTTCGCTTCGTCGCGGAGCTTCCGGCGGCTCGAGGCCGGCGTGTCGCCGTCGTAGGTGCCCGCCTCGAACTTAATCCCCTTCGGTCCCATGTAGCGCTGGAGCACGCGGAGCTGGTCCTGCGCGAGCGCCTTCGTCGGGAAGAGATAGAGCGCGCGGGCCTCGGGGTCCTCGAGGAGGCTCGAGAGAACGGGAATATTGTAGCAGAGGGTCTTTCCGCTCGCGGTCGAGGTGACGATGACGACGTCGTGGCCCTCGCGCAGGTGTTTCACCGCGTCGACCTGGTGCACGTAGAGCTTGTCGATCCCGGTGCCCTTGAGGATCTTCGCGAGCTTCTCGGGCAGCGGCGGCTCGAGCTCCCCGAAGCGCGCGGTGCGCGTGGGGATCATGTGCTTGTGGACGATTTGCCCTCTATAGAGATCCTCGACTTGAACCTTCTTCAGGAACTTGGTGACTTCCAAAGTTGCTCCTTCTTTTCCGCCGATTATATCAGGATTCGACCGAAAGGAAAATGGTCACGAGCTGGAGCATCGTCACGAGATCGAGCCGGTTGTGGTGAATGATATTCGCCACGTCCTTCGCGTCCTGCGTCCGCACGAACTCGTGATAGGCGCCGGGAATCTGGGCGCCCGCGATGTCGCCGACCCGCCGCCGTTTGCAGAAGTGCATCTCGAGGGTCTGAAGCTTGTGGTTCGGCGTCTTGCCGCCGACGACGAGGCGCGCGAGCGGCAGGAGATCGATGTGCGTCGGGGGCGCCGGAAACGCGAGCCGATGGATCGTCATCCGCTCCTTGATAAAGGGAACGTCGAATGTGATCCCGTTGAACGTCACGAGAATCTCGAAGCGCGGCATCATATCGGCGAGAAACCGGAGCACGACCCCTTCCTCCGAGTAGTCCCGCGCGAAGAGCTGGTCCATCATGAGCCTTCCGTCGACCGTGTACATGAGCCCGACGAGAAAGAGCGGCGACATGCTGAGCCCCGTCGTCTCGATGTCGAGGTAGCAGACGCTCTCGGCTCGCGCGGTCTTGAGCGTCCGGAGCGCCGCGAGCGCCTTCGCCTCCGCAAAAAACGGGCTCCCGAGCGCCTCGAGATACTCCCGGTGAAACGTCCCTGCGTCCGCCCACACCGCGCTCGCCTCGCTCAGGATGCGATAGAAGGCTCCTTCCCCGAACGGCCCCTCGTCCCCGCGCACCGCATCGGCGAGACGAACCGCGCCCTCCGGGCCCGGGAATGCGCGCCTTTCGGGCCGGAAAACCCCCTCGGCCTTCTTCTTGAGCTCCTCGAGCTCCCGTTTGAGATCGCGTATTACCATTGCCCGTATTGTGAGCGTAACGGGCCCGTATTTACAACAATTATCCGGGGACCGGGACCAACGGCCCGTTTCTTGCAAAAATCCACCCTGGCCCGCATGGTTTCTCTTGACGCACCTCGGGGCTATGAGCTATTTTACGGCAGCTTCGGGTAAAACCATGGAAAATGATAAATTAAAATCAATCGTTCTCGTCGTCGGATCGATCATTCTCCTCGCCCTGGTGGCCACCCACCCGGGGGTCCAGAGGAATGCGATCTGGCACCCCGCCTCGCAATCGGCCGATACGACGGTCGCTTCGACCGGCCCGAAAGCTCCGGATTTTGCCGGAATCGTCTCGCCGAACATGTCGTTCTTCGACCTCATGCTCAAGTGTGGACTCGACGCCCCATCGATAAAGCTTATCGAGAAGGCCGTGCGGAACGTCTACGATTTCAGGAAAATATACCCGGGGCAGCGCTACGAGGTGTACGCGGCCGACAACGGCGACATCGAAAGTCTGAAGTTCTCAGTCGATGATGAATCCTACATTCACATCAACATCAAAGACGGCGACATATCGGCCGAGAAACTGGGCTACACATTCAGCAATCAGCTCACGACAGCGTCCGGCACGATTACATCCTCCCTCTATAATGCCATCGACGAGCACGGAATCCCGGCGGAGATCGGCCAACAGATGACCAATATCTTCGCGTGGGATATCGATTTCTTCACCGACATGCGAAGGGGCGACTACTTCAGGGTGATCTACGAGGAAAAGACCCGCTACGATGGAATGACGAAGGTCGGGCGGATCGTCGCGGCCGAGTTCTACGCCCAGGGGAGAAGCCACTACGCCTTCATGTTCAACAACGAGGACGGGAAGGCCGACTACTTCGACGAGAACGGAAAATCGCTGAGGAAACAGCTTCTGAGAGCGCCACTCAGCTTCTCACGGATCAGCTCGGGCTTCAGCTATCGCCGCTTCCACCCGGTGTTGCATCATTACGCTCCTCATCTCGGCGTCGATTACGCCGCGCCGATCGGAACGCCCATCATGGCGACGGGCGGCGGCGCCGTCATCGCCGCGGAGCGAAACCCGGCGAACGGGAACTACGTCAAGATCCGTCATACGAACAACTACATCACCTACTACTTGCACATGTGCCGCTTCGCAAAGGGAATATATCCCGGCGCGCGCGTGGAGCAGGGGCAGGTCATCGGGTATGTCGGGATGACCGGCTATGCGACGGGGCCGCACCTCGACTACCGCGTGATGAGAAGCAACGTCTTCGTCAATCCGCGGACCGTGTCGCTGCCCCCGGCGAACCCGATCTCGAACGCGAACATGGCCTCGTTCATCGATCTGCGCGACCGGCATCTCGCCCGCCTCGGAAGCATCGCGGTCGGCGAGAACGCGACAGCGGTCGCCAGGGCCGATGCACCCGCGAGTACGGAGCCGGCTCCGGTCCGCGGCAAGTCCCCTTCGTCAGTCTCCCATTAGAAGATGACTGCCAAAAGGATAATCCTCGTGCACGCATGCTGCGCCTCATGCTCGAGCTACGTGCTCGCGCATCTCGCCGAGACCTACGAAGTGGTCGCGTACTTCTTCAATCCGAACATCCAGCCCGAATCCGAGCACGACCTGCGCCTCGATGAGATGCGGAACGTCACGGGCAAGCTCGGGATCAGGCTCATCGAGGGAGAGGGCGACGGCCTTCGCTGGTCCAAGGCAATCGAGCCCTACCGGGAGCTCCCCGAGAAGAGCGAGCGCTGCTGGACGTGCTACCGCTTCAGGCTCGAGGAGACGGCGAGAAAGGCGGCCGAGCTCGGCATCACGCTCTTCACGACGACACTCTCCGTGAGCCCGCACAAGGTGTACGAGCGGCTCGCCGCGATCGGGAACGAGGCCGCCTCGAAGCACGGGATCGAGTATCTCGCCGAGGATTTCAAGAAGAAGGACGGATTCAAGATCTCGGTCGATCGGAGCCGCGAGCTGCGCCTCACGAGACAGGACTACTGCGGGTGCCTCATGAGCCTCGAGGAGGCCAGGAAGCGTAAAGAATCGGCCGATGCGTAGCTGAATGGGTAGCTGATGAGTAATCGATGCGGCCGGGGCGCGACCCACAAATCCGTCAGGCCTCGATAATGAGCCTCTTGTCCGAGGGGGCCTCGACCTCGCCTATCACCGAGGCGTATTTCACTCCACGCTTCTTCAACGCGGAAATATAGCGGGCTGATTTGGCCCGGGGGATCGACACGAGGAGCCCCCCCGAGGTCTGCGGGTCGCACAGAAGCATCTCGAGCGCCGAAGAGATGCGCCCTCCAAACGCCGTGTCGTCCTTCACATATTCGTGGTTCGCCATCCCGCCCCCCGTGAGAAAGCCACG
>DATCCP010000004.1:0-2013 GCA_036511215.1 Candidatus Krumholzibacteriaceae bacterium | reverse complement strand
CCGTACGTCTGCATGTAGCGGTTCATCTCGAGGGCGAAGATCCATATGAGCGTCGGCTTCAGGGGCTGCTCGGTCGTGTGGTCGAATATCGTGAGAAAGGCGCCCTGCGGATGCGGGTGGCAGCTCGACATCTTTTCCTCGGCGACGACGAGGCAGATGTCCGCCATGCCGCTCGCCACGTGGAACCACCCGTGGATCGGACTGAATACGCCGGTGCCGCCCCCCACGTAATGCCGCATGTACGGCTTGCGGTGGGCGCCGGCGCCGTCGGCGAGGTATTCCCCCTTCATGTGGACGCCGTCGAAGGCGTCGGGGGCCGTGCCCAGGGTCACCATGTCGACGTCGTCGAGAGTGAGACCGCAGGAGTCGAGCGCCATCTTCGAGGCTTGCCAGGAAAGCTCCTTTCCCGTCTCCTGCGCGCGGCGCACGAACTTCGTGATGCCCGCTCCGATGATTGCTACTTTCCTCATTCCCATTGCAAGAGACCTCCTACATGTTCGAAAGAATGGCGACCGCTCCCGTCGCGGTCGGAACGCCGCGCCAGACCTGCGCGAGGCCGATGTTCACGTCGGGAATTTGCCGCGCCCCCGCCTCGCCGCGAAGCTGCTCGACGAGCTCGAGGATCTTGTGCGCGCCGGACGCCTCGAAGAGATGGCCGACGCCGAGCGCGCCGCCGGAGACGTTGATCGGGATGTCCCCCGCGAAGCTCGTCGCGCCGCTCTCGAGGAGATGCGCCGCCTCGCCGGGCCGGCAGAGCTTGAGGGCCTCCATGTGCTGGAGCTCCTTGTACGAGTACTCGTCGCAGATCTCCGCGAAATCGATCATGCCGGCGGGATTTGCGATGCCGGCCATCTTGTAGGCCATCTCGGCGGCGAGCCGCGCGTAGGCGGCCTCGCCCCAATCGCGCATCTCGAGGGTCGGCGTGTCGGTGCACCAGCCGAGCCCCTCGATCCAGATCGGCGTTTCGCAGAGAGCAAGCGCGGTCTCGCCGTCCGCGAGCACCACGACGACAGCGCCGTCCGCGTGCGGGGCGATGTCGAGGCGATGGAGCGGGAGCGAGATCGGGTCCGAGTTCATGACGTCGCGCTCGGTGATCTCGGCGGCGAAGGCCGCGTAGGGATTCCGCATCGCGTTTGACTTGTTCTTCACGACGACCTTCGCGCACTGTTCGGAGGACGTGCAGGTCTCGAACATGTAGCGGGTCATCTCGAGCCCCGCGACCGCGTGCGGCGTCTCGCGGAGGGGACGGTTGTAAACGGGATCGAAGGCGAAGCCCATCATCTCATCGAGGTTCTTCACGTTGGACGCCTTGCTGTGGGCCTCGATCGCGACGGTCTTGAAGGCGCCGGTCATGATCATCATGTAGCCGGTCGCGAGCGCCTGGATGAAGTCGCCGGCGATCGTCTGCGTCGGCTTGAGGACGGCGCCGATCTGATCGGGGCAGTATTCGTCGCAGATGCTGTAGCCTTCGAGGAAGTCCTCGGCGGCCGTGATAAAGCCGCTGATCTCGCTCGGCTCGATACCGGCGTCGGTGTACGCCTTCCGGGCCGCCTCGAAAATGAGCTCCCGGTAGGAGACATCGGGGGTAATCGGTCGGAAGCCAGTCGTCCCGATACCGACAATTGCGACTCGTTTGACCATACATTCACCTCTCTCGATCTAAGGTGCGGGTGAAACACTTTTGTAGAACCTAGAATCGGGGAAAAAGGGCGAGCGCCATTGTCTCACAGATTCCAACGGGGGACAAGCGAAAATCGGGGCTAAATCGGGGCGCGCCCCGGGCGAGGAAGAATCCTCGAAAATTCTCTCGCCGCCCCCTTGACAACCCGCGACAGATGTCGCATATTTAGTGCGCCAGATGTAGCAGATGGAGGAGACATGAAACGAAAATTGCCCGAGCTGTCCCGTTTCGAGCTCCAGTGCCTGAAGAAGCTCTGGAGCCGCAAAGAGGCCACGGTGCGCGAGGTCCACGGCGATCTGCCGAAGGGGCCGAGCTATTCGACCGTGCGCAAG
>DATCCP010000003.1:0-11374 GCA_036511215.1 Candidatus Krumholzibacteriaceae bacterium | reverse complement strand
GGAAGCATCGAGCGGCGATCAGGAGGACCGCGTTCTCATTCGGAAGGTTCATGACGCCTTCGATCGCTACACGGCACGGCGTCACGAGATCGTATCCCTCTACGACACGGGTGATACCGGGGCGGCCGTCAAGGCCTATCTCGGCGAGCTCAATGAGACCTATTTCGAGGCAATCACGGCGAGCGACAGCCTGCTCGCGGTGAACAAGCGCCAGATCTTGCGTTCCCTCGCGGATGAACGGCGGGAAATCCGCCGGCTCACGGCTGTTATGGTCTCCACCGGCGCCGTGGTCGCCGTGCTCGGTTTCGCGCTCGTCTGGCTGCTCTTTAACCAGATATTTATCCCTCTCAGACGCATCGCGATGGACATGGGAGCATTTTCTGGTGGCGCCGAACACTCCTCCGGAGACGATCTCGCCTCGCTGCACTATCATATGCGGGCGCTGCTCGATGAGATTTCCCGCTCCAGGACGCTGCGGAGAAAAGGGGAGGACGGAGGCCAGCCCGAGAGGCTCGCCGCGATCGGAAATGCCGTCGCCTACATCGCCCATGAGATCCGAAACCGCCTCGCGACAATCGGCGGCTTCGCGCATGCGCTGGAAAGGCATCCCGGCGAACCCGATCGGGTGCGTGAGGAGGCACTGATCATATTCCAGTCCTCTTCCCGGCTCGAGCAGATGCTCGCCGAAGTCATGGAGTTCTCGAAACCTCAATATGCCCGCCGGTCGGCGCATTCACTCAACGACCTCGTCCGCGAGACGCTCCCGCCGCTCGCCGGGAACGCACCTCCCGGCGTGGTCGTGGAGACCGCTCTCGATCCGTCCACGCCGGCGGTGATAGTGGATCCCGGCGGGGTAGAGCAGGTCATCATCAACCTTGTCCGCAACGCGATCGAGGCCTTGGACAAAGGAGGCAGGATACTGGTCTCCACGAGACGCGAATCCAACGGGGCCCTGCTCGTCGTCGAAGACAACGGCCCCGGCATCCCGGCGGAGATACGGGAAAGGATCTTTGAGCCATTTTTCACGACAAAGAAGGCCGGCAGCGGCCTCGGCCTCTCGATTTGCCGGAAGATAATCTCCGAACAGGGAGCCGATATATCTATCGCCTCGGAGCCTGGCAAGGGTGCGAGGTTCAGCGTCACCTTCAGGAACACCGAGGAGCAATGAACCTCAGAGGGAGGAACGCCGCGTGGGAAGAGTCGGAAATATCGTGAAGCGATGGTTGCCCCTGGCCGTCGTCATTACGGCCGTGTGCGGCCTCGTGTATCTGGCCGTGCAGACGGAGCTGCGTCACTATGCGGATGACCCGCAGATTCAGCTCGCGGAGGATGCGGCGTACGCGATCGAAAACGGGGCGTCGATCGAATCTCGGGTGCCCGAAGGCGGCATCGCCATCGAGCGCAGCGGAGCGCCGTTCATTACCGTGTTCGACGACCGCGGCGCCGTCGTGCGGTCCTCCGGCCTGCTGCACGGGCGCCCTCGCGAGCTGCCCGTGGGGGTTCTGGAATACGTCCGGAAGCACGGCGAGGATCGCATCACCTGGCAGCCGGAGCGGGGCGTCCGGATCGCCGCGATCATCGTGAGATACGGCGGAGAGAGACCCGGTTTCGTGCTTGCGGGGCGCTCGCTCCGGGAGATCGAGAAACGCAAGTCGGCCGTCGCGGCTGTAGCCGGAATCGCGTGGATCTTGACGATGACCGCGTCTCTCGTTGTCGCGGTTCTCGCGGAGATGCTGATACCCGGCACACGAGCGACATGAAGTACAACGTGGTGGTAATCGGGGGCGGCGCCTCCGGAATGTTCGCCGCGGGACGCGCCGCTGAAAACGGCTCGCGAGTACTCCTCCTCGAAAGAAACGCCCGCCTCGGAAAGAAGCTGAGCATCACCGGCAACGGAAGATGCAATCTCACCAACACGGACGGGACCGACGAATTTGTGCGGAACTTCGGCGCGAACGGGAAATTTCTCTACCGGGCGCTCACGGAGTTCTCTCGTCACGACCTCGTCGCGTTCTTCAAGGGGTGCGGCGTGGAGACCAGGGAGGAGGACGGGGGCAGAATCTTCCCGGCACGCGGCAATTCTGAAAGCGTGGTGAGAGCGCTCGAGAGATACCTGAGACAGCATGGAGTGACGGTCAGGCTGAACTCGCGCGTCGAGGGAATACCGGTCGACTCCGCCTCCGGCGCGGTGAGTGGCGTCAAGGTCGGAGGCCGCGAGGAGATAATCGGAGCGAATAACGTCATACTGGCGACGGGAGGGCTGTCGTACCCCCGCACCGGTTCGACGGGGGACGGCTACGCGATGGCGCGCGCGCTCGGGCATGCGATCGTTCCCCCGAAACCGGCGCTCGTCCCCCTCGAGACGGAGGAGAGATTTCCGAAGGATCTCCAGGGGCTGTCGCTGCGCGACGTCACGGTCGCGGTGGTAAGCGACGGGAAGCGCGTCGCCGCGGAGGACGGGGACCTGCTCTTTACGCATTTCGGCGTTTCGGGCCCCGTGATCCTGTCGCTGAGCGCTCTCGCCGTGGAGCGTCTCGACGAAGGCCGAAAGGTCGAGATCGCCATAGACTTCACGCGCGCGCTCGATGGCTCCGCGCCGGCGAAGTGGCTCATCGAGGCGCTGGCCGGCTCGCTCAGGAGATCGATTGGCACCGTCATGAAGGGGCTCATGCCGAAGGCCCTCGTCCCGGTTCTCATGAGATCGAGTGGAATCGCCGCGGACAAGAAATGCGGCCAGATAACCGGCGGCGAGCGGAAGCGGCTCGCGGCGCTGCTCGCGGATTTCCGGTTGAGGATAACGGAAGCGCGGCCCATCGATGAGGCCATTGTTACACGCGGCGGGGTCGATCTGAAGGAGATCGATCCGCGAACGATGGAATCGCGAAAGGTAAAGGGGCTTTACTTCTGCGGCGAGATCATGGACATCGACGGGAGGACCGGCGGCTACAATCTTCAGGCCGCCTTCTCGACGGCGTACCTCGCCGCGAAGTGCATCTAGCTTCCCCACCGGCGCGGGGAGTTGACAGACGCCGTTTCTCGTGTTATCTATTCCAGAAGAAGAATCACTGTAACCCCGGATTCAGAAGGAGGTCCCATGAAACGTTTTGGACGTCTTCTCGCGATCGGATTGGTTGCTCTCGCGCTGTGCGTAACCCTGACCGGTCAGACGGTCTGGGCGCAGCAGCCTGCGAGCACGAAGAATGCTCCGGCGCACGTTATCACCGACGAAGAGACCACGGCATCCGTCCCCGCGTTGAGCGAGATGCACAAGGTCGTCTACCCGCTCTGGCACACTGCGTACGCCGAAAAGAACTATGCGCTGATCAAGGAGCTCCTCCCGAGAGCGGACACCCTCGTTGCCGCGCTCGATGCGGCGAAGCTGCCCGGCATCCTGCGGGAGAAGCAGGAGGCGTGGGACGCCGGCAAGGCGGATCTGAAATCCGCTTTGAGCCAGCTTCACGACGCGGCGAAGGCTGACAATCAGGAGCAGATGCTCAAGCAGACGGAAGCCTTCCATGCGGCGTTCGAACGTCTGGCGCGCACGGTCCATCCCGTCGTGCCCGAACTCGCGGCGTTTCACCAGGAGCTTTACAAGCTCTACCATTACTATACGCCCCAGCATGATCTGGCGAAGATTCGTGAGGCTGCCGCTCGCATGGAGGAAAAAGTCGCGGCGCTCAAGGAAGCGAAGCTGCCGAAGCGATTGGCGGACCGGCAGGAGAAGTACAACGCCTCCGTGCTGGAGCTCGAAAGTGACGTCAAGGAGTTGAGCGCGACCGTCAAGACCGACGCCAAGGACAAGATACACGAGGCCGTGGAGAAGGTTCACGCGGCGTACCAGAAGACCGAGAAGCTGTTCGACTAGAGGACGTTCGGTCGGATGGGTGGTCCCGGCCGGATCGTGCTGATCGCATCGCGGGCGAAGACGTGGAGAACGCACACGACTTCGCCCGCGATCTTTTTTGCCGCGACTACCACAGATGCACGCGCATGCTGTCGGGCAGATACAGTTTGTCGATCGGTTTCACCCCGAACGCCTCATAGAATCCCGGCACGTTGGGAAGTGGCCCGTTCACGCGAAACTTGGCAGGCGCGTGCACGTCGGTCAACACCTGGCTCGCGAGCTGTTCGCTCCGGATCTGAATCATCCAGCTCAACGCGTAGCCGAGGAAGAAGCGCTGGGCGGGGGTGAAGCCGTTGACCTTCTCGCCCCTTTTGTAGCAATCGGTCTGCTTGAACGCATCGAAGCCGATCAGCAGGCCGCCGAGATCCGCGAGATTCTCCCCGAGGCTGGCCTTGCCGTTGATGTGCAGCGTATCGACGACGACCATGCCGTTGAACTGCTTCACCAGCACCTCGGCGCGTTTGTTGAACTCCTCCTCGTCCGTCGTGGTCCACCAGTTGTGCAGGTTGCCGTGCTCGTCGAACTGGCGTCCTTCGTCGTCGAAGCCGTGCGTCATCTCGTGGCCCACGGTCGAGGCGGCCGCATAGCCGTAGACGAGGCCGTCGTCCAGATCCTCGTCACGGCTTCCGGGCACCGTGAACATTCCGGCGGGCAGCACGATCTCGTTGTTCGAGGGGTTGTAGTACGCGTTGTAAGTCTGGGGCGACATGTCCCACTCGTCGCGATCGACGGGCTTTCCGAGCTTGTTCATCTCATAGCGATTCCACCACTGATTGGCGTGCATCACGTTTGTAGCGAAAGAGGCGCGGCTGACTGAAAGGGCCGAGAAGTCTTTCCACTTGTCGGGGTAGCCCACCTTTTTCCGCAGCGCGGCCAGCTTGTGCAGGGCTTGCTGCTTCGTCGGGCCGCTCATCCAGTCGAGCTTCTCGATGCGAGTCTTGTATGCGCCGCGCACGTTCTCGACGATCTGCTCGTAGCGTTTCTTGGCATTCTCGTTGAAATACTCCTTCACGAACAGCTGCCCGAGGGCTTCGCCCATTGCACGCTCTTCGGTGTCCAGCACGCGCTTCCAGCGGGGACGCTGCTCTTTCGCACCGCGGATCGTGCTGTTGTAGAACTTGAAGTTGGCGTCCACGAATGGCTTGCTGAGGTAGGGAGCGAACGTGCGGACGAGATGAAAGGCCATGTAGTCCTTCAGCGTCTGGACGTTTTCGCCCGCTATGATCTTGTCCAGCTCCTTGTAGAACTCGGGCTGTCCTATTATGACGCTGTCCACGTGGCTCACGCCCAGCTCGTTCAGGTGGACGGGCCAGTCGACGGCCGGAGACAGCGTGCGCAGCCCCGCGACCGCCATCTTGTTGTAGTTCTTGTACGGATCACGCAGGTCCTCGAGCTTGCGGGAGGCGCCCGCGAGCCGCGTTTCCAGCGCCAGGACCGCCGCGGCTTTGCCTCCGGCCTGCGTGCTGTCATAGCCCATCAGCATGAATATCGAGGCGACATATTTCGGGTACGCGGTGCGCACCTTCGTCGTGCGCGGGTCGGTGTTGAAATAGTATTCGCGGTTCGGCATGCCGAGACCGCCCTGCGACATGTGGAAAGCGTAGATGTCGCTGTTCTTCTCGTCCTGGGAGACTTCATCGCGATAGAATACGCCGACGCCGTATGTATGCATGCGCGCGGCCTGCGCCATCACGTCCCGGGTCGTCCGCAGGTCTCGTATCTTGTTCAACTCGTCGCGCAGAGGCTCGATGCCGCTCTTCTCTATCGACACGGTATCCATGCCGGCATACCAGAAATCGCCTATCTGCTGGGTGACGCCCGTCTTTTCGCTCTTGGCCCTCGCCTCTTCATTGATGTGCAGCAGGCGGTCGTAGAGCTCCTTCTGCACGAGGCGGTCGATGCCCCAGCTCGATTCGTCCGCAGGTATGGGGTTGTTTCGTACCCAGCCGCCGTTCGCGTAGCCGAAGAAATCGTTCGAGGGATTAACCGCCGTATCCAGATCGGCCACGAGGATGTCCGGCCGCGCGGCTCGATCCGTGGCCGGTTGCCTGGCGGCCATGACCAGCGCCGCCGCGGCCAGGATGACGAAAAGGCTCTTTTTCACACTGCCCTCCTTTGTAACGTTCTATCGCGCATTCGAGGCTTCACCAATCGACGCATGTTTCGACCGGAGCGTCTCACGGTTTTTCCGCCGGCGGCTCGGCGAACTCTCTGTCCCAGACACGCCCGCTCAACCGGCCATACCTCTCGGCGCTCTCCGTCATATGCCGGCAAAAGCCCGGGTCCCGGAGCGCGTCCGCCGCGGCTTTGTTGATGGGGCGGGCGTTCGTCTCGAGGGCGGCCTTCCGGAGGTATTCGAAATCATCGCGGATGGGGCACGGAAGGAGCCAGTTCTGAACCTTCTCCGCGGGCTGCGTAAATCCGTACGTATCCTGCCAGTCCCGGATCCGCTGGAAGAAGGGGGCCTCGAGGAGCGTGTTGAGATCGCCTCCCCGCTCGAACACTGCGTAGATATTGTCGACGGCGTAGGGCACGAAGACGCACGGCGTGACGTCGCCGTTCCAGTCGATGTAGAGCTGCCCGCCGGGCCGTCCGGCGCTGATGCATCCGTAGCTCACGATCCCGCTGTTCCAGAAGTCGGCAAAGAGCACCTTCTTATCGCGCACGAGGTGGTTCGTTCTCCGAAGCATCTCAAGGCGGTTCTCCGGCGTCAGCATCAGCTCCAGGTCCGGCTTGCTCCCGATCGGCATATACTGGAAGCACCATGCGTAGACGGCGCCCTGCGCCTCGAAGCAGAAATCGATGAACCGGTCGCTCGTGACCACGTCCCAGTTCTTGCTCGTCGGTGTGACGGAGATGCCGAACGGGACGCCGTGCCGCCGGAGATTCTCGAAGGCCTCGAGGATTTTCTTGAAAACGCCCGGGCCGCGCCGCTCGTCCGTCTCCTCTTCGAATCCCTCGAGCGACAGGGCCGGCGAGATGTTGCCGAGCTGTCCCATGCGTTCGGCGACGTCGTTTGTGAGGAGGGTCCCGTTCGTGTAGACCATGAAGAATTCCGTCGGGTGCCTTTCGGCGAGGTCGAGGAGGCCTCGCCCCGCGTCCCGCCACAGAAACGGTTCGCCGCCGGAGACGATCGTTAGGTGCGAATCCCAGAGCTTTCTCTTTTCGGTCACGATCCGGTCGAATACCTCGAAGCTGAGGCCCGCTCCTCCTGCCGTGTCGCTGGCCGCGTAGCATCCCTCGCAGGCGATGTTACACCTGCCGGTCGGGCTCACGACGAGGAGAAGGGGGTGCTCGCCGGGACCTACCGGATTCTTCTCGTTCACGATGACGTTCTCGAGAACGGTGTCCAGAAGCCGTTGCGTCACGTTCTTCGAGACGTAGCCGCGCGTCATCGCCCGGTCGAATCCATGGAAGAGGGCCATCATGTAGGCGTGCTTGAGCTCCTGGACGCGCAGCGGCCGGCCGGCCGCGTTCTCGACGACGAGCTCCCGGTACAGCCGCCTCGCGACTATGCTGAAAAGAGCCTTTCGGGAGAGCCTGTTTTCGATCATGAAGCGGTAGAGCTCCTTGATCGAGGCGCTCTCGAGGATTCTGCGGGGAATCATCCCGACCTCCCTAGATTGGACGCGATTCTAGCAGACTCGCGCGCTCTTGTCGACCCTGTCAGAAATAGAAGAGGTACTTCAGCTTGAGCACGGCGGCCCGGTCCATGAGATGGAGACGATTCGGCGCGAGCTCCCCGTCCGGCGTATACTCGTCGCTTCGGTCGTGAATTTCATTGATGGCAAAGTACACCCAGCTCTTGGGGCGGAAGTTGTACGAGAAGAGGAGCCCGCCGATCACCTGCCGCATGTTGCCGGTCGACCGCAGGTACACGTTGTCGACGTAAACGCGAACGTTGAGATTGTTCACGGGCGTGAGCGACAGGAAGGGGCGCGCGTTGAGCGTGACGTCCTCGATACGATTGTCGGGCTTCCACTCGACATACGAATCGAAAGACGTTCCGACCTTGAGCAGGTCGAGAACGCGCCAGTCGAAACTGCTGCCCATCCATCCGTAGTACGCGAGGTAGTCCCGCGAGAAGTTGTAGGTTCGCGTAATGCCGCCGTACGACGAAATGTCCCACGCGGGAGATACATTGAACCACGCGGAGTAGTTGGCCTCATATGAGTCGTACACTTTTCCCTGGTCCTTCGAACGGCCGGCGGTCAGATCGAGCTCGTATCCCCAGTTCTTGCGGAACTGCATATTTATTCCAAGTGTGCCGAGACGATCGGTGTAGCCATCGACCTTCTCGTAGGACAGCACGCCGCCCGTGTAGATGAGTATCTCCTGGAGAGGTCCCTTCTCGAAATACCAGCGCGGGCCGGCGATTCCGACGAGCTCCGACGTCCCTCTCCAGGGAACGTACCCGACCTGGTCGATATCGAACTTTTCGCCGATGTATCTCCCCCTCACGGCGACGAGGTATTTCTCCCTGCCCATCTTGAACCCCGCCGAAGAGGCGAAATCTCCCTCCGAGTTCTTATACGAGCGGGCGAGCTGGTAGGCCAGCTGCCAATCCGTCGCCCGGAAGGCTCCGTCGACGTCGACCACGCCGGTGTTCTCGTGCTCGGTGTTCTTCCCGACGTACAGGAGACCGACGGATGAATTATCGAGGATCTGCCGCTTCATCCTCAGGGAACCGAAGAGCGCCTGGGGCTCCGTGAGCCTGTTTCCGTCGTCGACGTATCCCTTTTCGCCCGTCGCCGCGAGAAACCCGCCGTACTCCCAATCGTCGATGCGTCCGAAGGCCCTCGTGCCGAGGAGGAGCGGCACCTCGCCGCCGTCGGGGAGCTTCTTGCCGATCCTCCTCGAGTAGAAGAGCTCGAGCGGTTGGTAGAATCCGGAGTTTCGCTCCCGTCCGGACGGCATGAAGACTTCGTTTCCCTCGGTGAAAAACGGCCTCCGCTCGTCGAAGTACGATTCGTACCGGCTTATGTTGAATGAGAAGGGGTCCGCCTCGATCTGCGCGAAGTCGGGATTGGCGGTCAGCTGGAAAGTGAGCCGCTGCGACGGGTTGTAGAATACGTCGACGCCCGCGTTGGGGGTCACGTCGTATTTCGAATCGCTGACGTATTCCGCTTTGGTGATGCCCACCGGATAGATCTCCAGATTGAGCCCTTTGACGGATGGGTAGAAATTCTCGAAGAGGAGTCGCCCGAATCTCGATATTCGCTGGCCTTCGTTTTCCTCGTACGCGTTCCAGTAGATGTCTTCATTGAGCGTCGGAATCCACCGGTCGAAATCGAGCCCCCACTCCGTCAGCCCCTCGTGGTATTGAATCGACCGGTAGGGAATCTCCATTTCGACGACGAATCCCCAATCATAGATTCGAGTGGCGGCCCACCAGACGGCGTCAAAGTTGTAATCGCGATTTCGGGCGTCGTCGAGGAGCCGGCAATCGGCCCGGACGCCGGACGCGCTGACGGCGAACTTGTAGGCCGTGCGCTTGTCGTTGAATGTGTCGAGCATGAGAGAGACGACATCCCCCGCGAAGTCGTCGAGCACGCCTCTCGTGCGCTGGATGTTCTTTCTCTCGTCGTAGCAGATCATGATGCAATAGAGCGATCGATTCGTCGTAAGGACCTTCGCGACGGTTCGCCTCGAAGGCTCCTTGCCGTGGTACGGCGCCTGCTGGACGAAATCGGAGACCGAATCCGCCTGGCTCCACAAGGGGTCGATGGCGCCATCGACGACGATCGGGGATTGAACCTTCCTGAGCACCAATCTCTTTCCAGAATCAGCGGAGGCTTGTGAGAGCCCCACGGAGAAGAGCGCATAGATGATTCCTGCGAAAAGCAGATGTCTGGTCGTTCTCATTTCTCCTGTTCCCGGCTCCTGCGTCGGATAAACCGCGATTCAGTCGGCGACGTTAACATATGTTACGTCAAATCTGCCAATATGTTCCACGAAGGGGCCCTGTTGTCGTTCTTTCGGTCGTGGTTCCCAATAATAAAATAGCCGACCTCCCCCCCCGCCAATAATTGGCCGGAGAAGCGTCGGCTATTCTTTTGCCCCCATCGTGGGCATGTTCACAAGCAATGGGAGTATAACCGATATCTGTTATAAAGCAAGAATAATTATGCGGTTTAAGATTTTATTTTTATGACACAAAGGAAAGTTTAAATCATATTGGGCATAGCGAAATTTCAACGGCGCTTGTCGGGAGATCGCGGACCCGCTCGGAAGACGGGAGGAGAATGCTATCCCTTTGTCGCCAGATATACGACGGCTATCCCGTCGGTGAGCCTTTGGATGGTCACACGCGGGAATCCCGATTCCTCCAGCATGGCCTTCACGCGTTCGGGCGTCGGAAAGACCCGGATCGACTCGGCAAGATACCGGAAGGGCGCGGAGGTGCCGGTAATCACCTTTCCGGCACGAGGCATGATCCTGAAGGAGTACTGCTCGTAGAGATCCCGAATCCATCGCGTCTTCGGCACGGAGAATTCGAGGATCACGAGTTTCCCGTCGTGTTTCAGCACCCGGAACATCTCCGTGAGCCCCCGCTCGAGGTGGACGAGATTCCGAACGCCGAAACCGACCGTCACGGCGTCGAAGGTGCCGTCCGGAAAACCGAGGTTCTCTGCGTCTCCCTGAACCCACAGGATGTTTCTCTCATGGTGCGAGCGTTCCACCCTCGGCCGGCCCGCGAGCATCATGGCCCGGCTTATGTCGCAGACCGTCACGGTGCCTTCGGGGGCCACGCGCCCTGCCGCGAGAACGGCGAAATCCGCCGTTCCGCCGCACAGGTCGAGCACCTTGTCTCCCGGCTTCAAGGCCAGGCGTTGAACGGCCCTTTTCCTCCATAGGGAATCGAGGCCGAAGCTCAGGATGGCGTCCGCCAGATCGTAGCGCGGAGCGATAGTCTCGAAGTGCCGGTCCACGAGGCGTCTCTTGTCCGCCGCGGCCACCCTCCGGTATCCGTAGGAGACCTCGTCCGCATTGTCGTGCACGGGTCTAGCGTGCCTGGTCAAACAGCTTCGCCCCCCAGTCGACATCGACCGCGTACCGCATGCATCTTGAGAAGAGGGTGTAATCAAAATCGGGGCACGTGATGCCCTTCCGCCGGAGGATCTCGCGGGTCTTGTCGTTCTCGAATATTCGCGTGTCTTTCATGTACGCGCCGTACGCCTCGACGTAGTGTTCGAAAAGGATCTCGAGGCCGTTCCTCGGAACCTCGATGAATGCCTGGGGGGGCACGGCTCGTACCCCCTCGATGTCGAAGAATCGCATCGTGTACTCCGCCAGGGCCTCGATCGTTGTGAGCCGCTCGTTTACAACATGAAAAACCCCGCCGTCGAGGCAATCGTCCATGATGGCCATGAAGGCCCCCACAAAATGATCGATGGGAATCAGGTTTATGCCGCCTGCCGTCGTCGCTTCCACTCTCAACGGCAGGTGCATGCGGCCGTCGGCGTCCAG
>DATCCP010000002.1:0-6207 GCA_036511215.1 Candidatus Krumholzibacteriaceae bacterium | reverse complement strand
AATGCAGGAAATGCAGGAGAATCGCGATTGCCATGAGCGACATCGCGGTTCGAAAATAGCCGGGAACCTCCCGCCCTCCCACCGGCACGCGGAGCCGGACGATTGACCAGACGAGATATCCGAGGGCCATGAAAAGCCCGACCCACGCCCGCACTCCAAGCGTCGAGACCGCATAGCCCGAGCGCGTTACGACGGGAAAACTCGACTTGAGGGCGCCGCTTATCGGCATGACGGCGCCGAAGCTCACACGGTTATAGATGAGATACGGGGCGACGATCACCGCGATGCCGCCGAGGAGGCCGGCCGCGCGAGCGATGTGGAGGCGCCGCTCTCCGCGCGCGGCGATCGCGCGAGCGCAGGCGAAGACGACAACGACGAGCGGCACGAATATCATGTCGAGGCGGGCGAGAACGAGGAACCCGAGGAGCAGCCCGAACACGGGCTCCCGCCTCGCGTCCCGGCGGACGAAGATACGCGCGCTCGCGCCGAAGAACAGGGCCGCGGCGAGAGAGAGGACGAGTATGGCCGACTCCATCCCGTTCGCGCTCGGAATGAAGACAAAGAAGGCGAAGAGCGCGAGGCACAGGCACACGGTGCGCCGCGAAAAAAACCGCGCGACGAGCGAATGAAGGAGCGCCGCAGCGCCCGCGAGAAGAACGACCTGGAGGAGGAGGACGATCCGGCACATCGTCTCCGGCTCTCTGTGGCAGACCGCAAAGACGGCGGTGAGGAGGTAAAGCCAGAGCGGCTGGAAGCCGTTCGTTCGATTGATACCGTCGAAGGTGAGCCCGCGGCCGCCGGCCGCGTTTGCGGCGATCTTGAAATAGTACGCGGCGTCGTCGGGGGCGGCGATGAGCAAGCGGTGCATGCCGGAGGCGAGAAAGAAAACCGCCATGAAGAGCGCCACGGCGGCGATGAGAAAAAGCGGAGCTCTCGAAGAGGGTTTGTCCGTCATAGTGCCGCCACGCGGAGCGTTCCCTGAACAGTTCATTCGTCCGAGGGCCAGGGGTAAGCGCCCGCTCTAACGAGCCGGGGCGTCCCGAATCTGAAATCGATAATCGTCGACGCTGATCCGCCCTGCCGTCCCCGGCGCGAGATATACGCCTCGAGCCCTGGGAACCGGCGCCGTGCGTCGGCGATCCTCGTCACTGGAGAACGCCCCGAGATATTGACGCTCGTCGACACCACCGGCTCGCCGAGGCGCCGGATCAGCGAGCGCAGCTCCCGGTGCGCGGGCACCCGGACGGCGACGCTCCCCCGCGGTGCGAGATGCGGATCGAGCCCCGTCCGTGCGGGGAGAATCGCGGTGAGCGGAGCCGGCCAGATCTCCGCGAGCAGCGCTCTCGAGGAGCCGGGCCAGCGCGCCACGACCGAGTCCGTCATCCCGGCATCGGCGGCCAGCAGGATGAACCCCTCCGCCGTCCCTCTCCCCTTGAGGTCCCGTATGCGGGCGATCGCTTCGGGGATCGAAGCGGAGCAATGAAAGCCGTAGATCGTATCGGTGGGGAGAACAGCCACGCCCCCGGAGGCGAGAAGAGCGGCCACACCCGGAATCGTCGCCCGGTCGAGATACCCCGCGAGCGGCGCCCCCCGAATCCACCCCGACGAAACGCTCACGCCTGATGCCATTCCTTGCGCATCTCCTCGAGACGCTTCGCGATTTCACCGTTGGATATGGCGAGGATTTCGGCCGCGAGAATCGCCGCATTCCGCGCGCCCGCCTTGCCGACGGCAACCGTCGCCACCGGCACGCCGGGAGGCATTCCGGCGATCGCGAGAAGGGCGTCGATTCCTCCGGCGAGCCCGCTCGCGATGGGAACGCCGATCACGGGCTTCGTCGTGAGCGAGGCGACAAAGCCGGGGAGCGCGGCCGACATCCCCGCTCCCGCGATGAACACCAGCGCGCCGCGTTCGAGCGCTCCCTCCACGTATTCGACCGTGGCCTTCGGCTGCCGATGAGCCGACGAGACTCTGAGCTCCGCCGAGAGCCCGAGCTTCTCGAGCTCTTTGAGACAGACCTCCATGACCTCGCGATCGGATTCGCTCCCCATGAGCACGGCGACCTGCAGTTCATGTTTCATGGTCTACCTCAGTCCTTTCTTCCCGATGTCGCGCCGCGAGAAGCAGCCGGTGAAGCGTATCGAATCCACTCCACGGTACGCCGTATCGAGCGCCTCCGTCAGCGTCGGCGCAGTCCCGGTTACCCCGAGCACCCTCCCGCCGGCGGTCACGATCGCGCCGTCCTTAAGCGCGGTCCCCGCATGGAAAACGACGCATCCGTGCTCGCGCGCCCCGTCGAGGCCTTCGACCGGATACCCTTTCTGATATGAGCCCGGATACCCGAGCGATGCGATAACGACGCACGCGGCCGCGCCGGATCCATTCTCGAAAGGAACATCCGCCAGCTTGCCGCGGACGGCTTCATACATCACCTGCGCGAGGTCTCCCTCGAAGAGCGGCAGGATCACCTGTGTCTCGGGATCGCCGAACCGGCAATTGTACTCGAGCACTTTCGGTCCCTTCTCCGTCACCATGATACCGAAATAGACGACGCCCGCACCTGTAACACCCTCCTCCCTCATGCCCGCGAAGGTCGGCTCGATGATCTCGCTCCGCACGCGCGCGTCGAGCTGCGTATCGTAGAGTCTCACGGGCGCGTAGGCACCCATCCCTCCCGTGTTCGGCCCCTCGTCGTTGTCGCGCGCCCTCTTGTGATCCTGGCACGAAACGAAGAGCCGGTAGGTCGCGCCGTCAAAAACAGCGAGGATCGAGATCTCTTCCCCCGTGAGAAACTCCTCCGTCACGATTCGCTCCCCGGCCGGACCGAACTCGCGCCTCTTGATCATGAGCTCGATGGCCGAACGCGCGTCCCGGGCCGTCTTCGCGACGATGACCCCCTTGCCTGCCGCGAGTCCGTCCGCCTTGATCACGTACGGGAACTGCCCCGTTTCGACCGCCTTGATCGCCGCCGTCGCGTTCCCGAATACGCGGAACTCCGCCGTCGGGATGCCGTGCGTCTTCATGAACTCCTTCGCCCACACCTTGCTTCCCTCGAGCCGCGAGCCCTTCGAATCGAATCCGAAAATCCCGAGCCCTTTCTCGGCAAAGGCGTCGGCGATCCCGGCGACGAGGGGCGCTTCGGGCCCGACGACGGTCAGATCGATCTTCTGCTCGAGCGCGAACTTGAGAAGACCGTCTATATCGTCGGCTCCAGTGCTCACACATTCGGCGAGACCCGCAATCCCCGCGTTCCCCGGCGCCGCATAGATCTTTTCAACGAGATTCGATTGGGCGATCTTCCAGACGAGCGCATGCTCGCGACCGCCGCTGCCGATAACGAGAACCTTCATGTGCCTCCGATTCCTCCGCCGATAACGGTGCCTATTCCCCGGTCATTCAGAAGTAGCAGGAAATCGCATTATACAGGCAGGGGGGAAAAAATAAAAGGGGGAGGTTTGGCGCCTCCCCCTCGCATCTTCAGCGAATGCGCGCCGCGGCCTGGCTCGGGCCTGCGGCGGCTTCGGACAGGGAACGGCTCATTTCACAAACAGACTCTTGATCCCGCCCCAAGTCGACTCGCGTGTAGCGATCGGCCCCGTCACCGAGAGGTAGATGTCTGTGGGGTCGATAACGACACCCTGAGCCAACCAGTATGGCGATCCGGAGGTGGGCCAGGGATCGACGATCAGGAACCTATCGTCGCCGAAGTTGCCCACCGTGCCGCCGTCGTCGTACCCGGCGATTATCCTGCAGTGACCCGATTCATTGATGATATCCGCCGGAATCGAGTCCATGTCCGCGGGCCAGTTACGCCAGTCCACCCACAGGACAGGCTGATTGTTGTCGATATACGCCTCTACAAGGAGTGGCGTGATCATCGGGAACCCGCCCGCCACCGGACCATGCTGGAACGGCAGCATTCCAACCGCATAGGTGAATGCATTCTGAACCTCCGGCGGCGTGCCCCCTACCCCGGCGAACATGCCGACGCCGTGGGTTTCGATCGTTCCGTTTCCGGCGATCTCCCCCTGTGAAGTTTTCGCGACGTCGTAGATGTTGTCCTGATTCGTGAACGGCGCGAGCCGCCCCGTGAACGCCCCATACATCGCGGCGGCCGCGGGAGCGCAGTACATCTTGCAGTGCGGGCAGTTCGGCGCATGGTTCCATGGATGTATGTTCACATTCCCGTCGACGGTGCACAGCATATTCGTGTCCTTATGCTGCCAGATCTGCGGGACGGCGAGGGTAACCTGGGCCGCGAACGCCGTTGCCGCCACGCTCAGCACGAGCGCGATGATTGTGAACGGAAGTATCAAACGCTTCATAGCGTTTCCCCCTCTCGTGCAATGTTGATTCATCCCCTAGACATACAGCGAGCCATTAGCTTTGTATTGTCACAGAGCAGAGCAACTCATGAGCCGCAAGGAGGTATTTTACCCCATATTCATCTGGATGTCAATAGTCTTGGACCGGGGGATAGGGAAACTCGGTCCGGCGGCGCTCCCTGGCGTGCAACCGAAGCTATATCAATGAGTTATTATCATACCTTCATCGGAAGAAACTGCGCCGCATGTGCGATCACGAGGATGTCCCGGTCGGGGATCCCGTCGAGGAGAAACTCCGTGTAGGCGTCCTTCCACGGACACATCCCGAAGTGCGAGGTGAGACCATCCGGAAGCATTGATCTCAAGTAGATCGACAGACGCGCCGTGAGCTCATGCGTCGACATCGCGGTCTGGGAGTTCAGCGTGTAGCGCCGCCGCACGGCATCAGGCACCGTCAGCCGGCCGCCGTCGAAGGCACCGAGGTAGGTGTCGGAACCGACCCCCTCGGAGCACGCCGCGGCGGCGAGCAGGAGCCCCCCCTCCTCGAGCGCAAAGGAGGCCTGCCGCAGCGCCTTGTGGCTTTGGAGCAGATTGATATCCTTCGGATAGCCGCCGGCCGACATGATGACGGCCCGGTAGAGGCGATCGACCGGAAAACGGAAGGCAGACGAGACGAAATCGCATGCGGCGCGGTGCGAGGCGTCGAGCTCACCCGCGTTGATAAAGAGGCTCCCGCCGGTGTCGTCGGGAACCGAATTGATCGCAAACGTGCGAACCCCGAGAAGCCGGGCGCCCGCGAGCATGTCCTCGTGCACCGGATTTCCATCGAGGTTGCCGGGGCGGCAACCGGGGGAAAGTCCCTCGCCGGCGTCCCTCTTCAGCGAGAGGCGGTGATTCGCAAGGATCGTCTCCTCCCCCGCGATACCCGGGAGAATGAGCTTGCGAGCGCCGCCGAATCCCGCGAAGTAATGAAAGGAGACCGTACCGAGCGCTATGACGAGCTCGGATTCCGCCACGGCCCTCTCGAAGAGGCACGGCGTCCCCGCGGGGGTCGTCCCCGTTTCGACGAGCGCCGAGACGTCGCTCGCATCGTGCTCCCGCACGCGCCAGCGTCCGATCGTCTCCGCTCCGAGGTAAGAGTCGAGCTCGGCCGGGCTGTGAGCGCGGTGTGTGCCGAGAGCGAGGACGACCTCGACTCTCCCGGGGCCGGCCCCCTGCTCGTCGAGGAACCGGAGGAGCCATCCGAGGAGTTTCCCGGTGCTCGCGCCGCGTGTGAGATCGGAGATCAGGACCGAGATGCGCCCCGAACGGGGAATCTGTTTCTTGAGCGGCGAGGAGCCAAGCGGCTCTTCGATCGCACGCTCGAAGGCGCGCTCCGCGTCTTCGAGAGGCGCCGGGAACGAATCTCCCGCGATCCGCACGCCGTCCCGCGCGGGAAGATCGAGATCGAAAACGCCGTTGTTATAGCGAAGGGCAAGTCGCACCGGAACCCTCTCACGCGTACCCCCGCGCGGCGCCGGCCGCGCGTGCGCATCTCATCAAACTGGAATGGATCAATCGGGGAGAATATGGGTGCCTGCTTTTCCCCCGCAGGCGTCGAGAAGCGTCGCGGCATCGGATATGATGACCCGCTTGCCCCCCGATTCGAGAAAATCAATCGCCGCCTCCATCTTGGGCCCCATGCTTCCCGGCGGGAACTCGCCTTCCCCGAAGAGCTTCCGTATCGCGGAGAGCCTGACCTTTCGCAGCGCCTTCTGCTGCTTCGTGCCGAAGTGGACGTACACTTCGGGGACGCTCGTGAGAATCACGAGCCGCTCTGCATGAACCATCTTCCCGAGCACGGCGGCCGCGCGATCCTTGTCGATGACCGCCTCGACGCCGG
>DATCCP010000001.1:0-4803 GCA_036511215.1 Candidatus Krumholzibacteriaceae bacterium | reverse complement strand
AGCTGGACGTAGCCGCCCGAGCCCGGTGACAGCGTCTCCCCCTCGAGGATCACCGCCCGAGCGAGGATTTCGGATGCGGCATGATGAAAGCGAAGCCGTTGTCTCGCCTTGATCGCGCCCCCCGCGAGTCTGCTCACCTCGACGAACGCGTTGATCATGTTCGACGGCACGAGCACGCCTGGGGACAGGAGCTGCATCCCGGAATCGACCTCGCTCACGCGGACGCCGTGCAAGGCGAGCGCCGTGCGCATCCCGGCGCCGGCCGCCTCGAGCGAGTGTTCGAAGCTCTGCACCTCGCGTACGCGCACGCTCCGCCCGCCGGGCTCGAGGACGAGCTCGTCGCCCCTGCGGACCTCGCCGCTCCACGCGGTTCCGGTGACGATCGTGCCGATCCCGCTCCTCGTCCACACCCGGTCGACGGGCATACGGAAGAAATTGGAGGACTCGCGCTCGCTCAGGGCGAGGGCCTGCGCCTTGAGCGTCCCCTTGAGCTCGGCGAGCCCCGCTCCCGTCACGGCGGACGTCCGGATGACCGGAGCATTCTCGAAGACGCTCCCCTTGACGAGGTCTCGTATCTCCGCCTCGACGAGGCCAATGAGTTCCTTGTCCCCGAGATCCACCTTCGTGATCGCGATCACGGCGCCCTTCACGCCGAGGAGGCGGAGCACCTCGAAGTGCTCTTCCGTCTGCGGCATGACCCCCTCGTCGGCGGCGACGACGAGGAGCGCGAGATCGACGCCGACCGCCCCCGACACCATCGTCTTGACGAAGCGCTCGTGCCCCGGAACGTCCACGACACCCGCGACGACGCCGTCGCCGAGATCGAGGGGCGCGAAGCCGAGCACGATCGAGATGCCGCGCTCCTTCTCCTCTTTGAGACGGTCCGTGTCGCGGCCTGTGAGCGCCTTGACGATCTCCGTTTTTCCGTGATCGACGTGCCCCGATGTGCCTATGATGAGGTTGCGCACGTGGTCTCTTCCCCCGCGCCGGAGCGGCGGCTCACCCCTCCGCCGCCGCGGCCGGTCATTCCCTGACCCTCTGTATCGCCGCGCCGATCGAGCGCAGCTTTTCCTCGATCCGCTCGTACCCGCGATCGATGTGATAGACGCGGAGAATCGTCGTCTCCCCCTCCGCGGCGAGCCCCGCGAGAATGAGGGCCGAGCTCGCGCGGATGTCGGTCGCCATCACGGGCGCCCCCTCGAGCCTGTCGACGCCGGTGATGACCGCGACGTTTCCGTCGCGCGCGATCTTCGCGCCGAAGCGACAGAGCTCCGGCACGTGGGTGAAGCGGTCGGGATACACGCGGTCGACAATGGTGCTCGTCCCGCGCGCGATCGAGAGCGCCGCCATGATCTGTGCCTGCATATCGGTCGGAAACGAGGGATAGAATCCCGTCTCGACGTTTGCCGGCTCGAGCCGCGCCGGACCCGTCACGGTCAGGGAGCTCTCGCCGACGCTGATCCGGGCGCCGCATTCCTCGAGCTTCTCGATGACCGCGCCAAGATGCGCTGGTTCGCAGTTCGTGATCTCGATGCGTCCCCCCGTTATCGCGGCCGCCGCCGCGAAGGTGCCCGCCTCGATCCGGTCGGGGATCACGCGGTGCGTGTAGGGGGCGATAGAGGCGACCCCGTCTATCGTGATGCGCGAGGTTCCCTCCCCCTCGATCCTCGCGCCGCCCGACCTGAGGGCCCGCGCGAGCTCGGTGATCTCGGGTTCGCGCGCGGCGTTCTCGATCACGGTTCTTCCCTCCGCGAGAACCGCCGCCATGATGATGTTCACGGTCGCCCCGACCGACGGAATCGTGAGTGTGATCTCGGCGCCCCTGAGCTTGCCGGCCGCGGCGTTGATGTAGCCGTGCTCGATCGTGATCTCGGCGCCGAGGGCGCTCAGACCCTTGAGGTGCAGATCGACGGGGCGCGGCCCCCACGCGCATCCGCCAGGCATCGACACCCGCGCCTTCCCGAAGCGCGCGACGAGCGGCCCGAACGCGTATATCGAGGCGCGCATCGTGCGCACGAGATCGTACGGCGCCTCGAATGACGTGATGCGCGAGGCGTCGATCTCGAGCTTTCCACCTTCGAGCGACGAGCTCGCTCCGAACCCCGCCAGAAGCTGCATCATCGTGCGCGTGTCCCGGAGATCGGGGACGTTCTCGAGCGTGCACGTCCCTCCGGTGAGCATCGAGGCCGCCATGAGGGGAAGCACCGCGTTCTTCGCGCCGCTCACGGCGACCCGCCCGTCGAGCCTGCACGGTCCCTTGATAACGAAGCTATCCATGTTTGCCGCCCCCCACGTCCGGCGCAAAGGCCGTCACCATTCGCTCGAATCCGTTGTAGTCCTTTCGCATCGCGGCGCGCTCGAGCCCGGCCCCGGCGCAGATCCCCCGCACCGCCTCCCCCTGGCCGTGACCGATCTCGAACGCGACGAGCCCCCCCGGTCGCACGAGGCGCGCCGCCTCGCGCGCGAGCACGGGGTAGAAATCGATTCCCTCGGCGCCGCCGTCGAGCGCGCGCCGCTCCTCGTAGCGCGAGACCTCGGCCTCGAGCTCCGCGATCGCGGCGGTCGGAACGTATGGGGGATTGGCGGCGAAGATGTCGAACGACCGATCGATGTCGAGCACGTGGAGGCCGTCCGCGACGGAGAGCTCCATGCGCTCGGCCACGCCGAGCGCCTCGAAATTCTCCCGCGCCAAGGCGACCGCATCCGCGGACACGTCGATCGCGCGCCCCCGCCAGAGCGGGTGCCGGCGGCAGAGGCTCCCCGAGATGACTCCGGAGCCCACGCCGAACTCGACGAACGCGGCGTCGGGCGCCTTCCCCGCGAGCTCGTCGATCCATTCAACGAGGAGCTCCGTCTCCGGCCTCGGAATAAAGACCCCCGTGCGAACCTTGAACGGGAGCGACAGAAACTCGATCTCGCCGAGAATGTACTGAAGCGGGTAATGCGTCGCGCGCATCTTGAGATCCTCGCGATACGGCTCGAGCACGCCGCCCGCGAGCTCCTGATCGAAGCGGAGGTAGAGATCGAGGCGTGAGCATCCGAGACGCTTCGCGAGCATGTGCTCGGCGCTCAGCCGCGCCGACTCCACGCCGTGCCGCGAGAGGTAGCCCTCCGCGAGCCGCAGCGTCTCGAGAACTTTCATACTCTTTGCGGGCATCGCGTGCGCCGCTCGCGCCATATCAGGCGCCTCCCGCGCGGCTTCCGGCCTCCATCTCGCGCTTGAGGAGCTCCTCGCGATTGGCGAGCGCGAGCCCCTCGACGATCTCCCCCAGCTCGCCGTCGAGGACGCCCTTCAGATTGTGTATGGTCAGCCCGATCCGGTGATCGGTGACCCTCCCCTGGGGGAAGTTGTACGTGCGTATCTTGTCGCTCCGGTCCCCGGAGCCGATCATGCCCCGCCGCGCCTCGGCGATCTTTTCCGTCTGCTCGCTCCGCGCCTTCTCGAGGAGGCGGGCCATGAGCACCTTGAGCGCCTTCGCGCGATTCTTGTGCTGGGATTTCTCGTCCTGGCACTGGACGACCATGCCGGTCGGGATGTGGGTGATCCGCACCGCCGAATCGGTCGTGTTGACCGACTGTCCGCCGGGCCCGCGCGAACGGAACACGTCGACGCGCAGATCCTTCGGGTCGATCTGGATGTCGACCTCCTCCGCCTCGGGGAGCACGGCGACCGACACGGCCGAGGTATGGATGCGGCCCCCCGCCTCCGTCACGGGCACCCGCTGCACGCGGTGCACGCCGCTCTCGAACTTGAGCTTGCCGAACGCGTTCTCACCCGTCACGAGAAAGATGATCTCCTTGTAGCCGCCGATCTCCGTCGGGCTGCTCGAGAGATTCTCGATCTTCCAGTTCTGCCGCTCCGCGTAGAGCCGGTACATGCGGACGAGATCCGCGGCGAAGAGCGCCGCCTCGTCCCCTCCCGTTCCGGCCCGTATCTCGAACACCGTGTTGCGGGAGTCGTCCGGGTCGCGGGGCAGGAGGAACACCTTTATATTCTCCTCCTCCGCGCGCATCTGCTTCTCGAGCTCACCCATCTCGGAACGCGCGATCTCGACGAGCTCGCGATCGCTCCCTTCGTCGACGGCCGCGCGGTCCTCCGTATAGCGTTTCTCGAGATCGAGGTACCGACGGATCGCGAGCACCGCCTTCTCGAGCTCGCTCCGCTCGCGCGCGAGCTTGCGATAGAGGTCGCGGTTTCTGATGTTTTCGCTCTTCGAGAGCTCCTCGCCGAGCTGATCGAAGCGCTTCATCACGTTCTCGTACCGGGTCTTCGACTCCATCGATCCTCCGTTCGGATACCCCGCGGAAACGGCGGCGCGACGGGGCGCGCGCACATCCGGAGGCACGACGGTACTGTAATGAATGTGTCCCTAGGATTCCACTGTTTTGTCGGCGATGCAGGCGTTGAGCGCGGCGATAGCGACCTCGAGCTGGTCGAGCGACGGCTCCTTCGTCGTGAGCTTCTGGAGGAAGAGACCGGGCCATACGAGAAACGCCATGTACGGCCGCACGCGGGGATTCGCGGACAGCTTCAGGAGCTCGTACGAAACGCCGCCGATGACGGGGATGAAGGCGAAGCGGATCAACTTGGTTTCGACGCTGTGCGGCCGCCCGAGGATCATGAAGACAACGATGCTCACGACGACGACGAGGAGGAGAAAGCTCGTCGAGCACCGCGCGTGGAGCGTGGAATAGGCCCGGACGTTCTCGGGGGTCGCTATCCCTTCCTCCTCGAACGCGGCGATCGTTTTGTGCTCGGCGCCGTGGTACTCGAATATCCTCCGCATCTCCTTCCAGCGCGTG